>DASWQB010000371.1:0-2622 GCA_036398335.1 Afipia sp.
TTGCGACGTCCTCGGCGGCCTCCAGATTGGTCTTGAGCGCGGTATCCTCGATGTGGTGCTCGCGGGTCGAGCGCCCGGAGTTGACGTCGATCGAGACCAGCGCCTCGGTCTGGTTGATGACGATGTAGCCGCCGGAACGCAACTGCACGGTCGGCGAGAACATCGCGTCCAACTGGCTCTCGACGCCCATGCGCGAGAACAGGCGCTGGCCGTCGCGATACTGTTTCACCGCCCGCACGTTGGACGGCATCAGCATCTTCATGAAGTCGCGCGCTTCATCGTAGCCGGCTTCGCCCGCGACCTGGATTTCGTCGATTTCCTTGTTGTAGAGGTCGCGCAGCGAGCGCTTGATCAGCGAGCCTTCCTCGTAGACGAGGGTGGGAGCCTGCGACTTCAGCGTCATGTCGCGTACGGTTTCCCACATGCGGATCAGGTATTCGAAGTCGCGCTTGATCTCGGGCTTGGTGCGCGACGCGCCGGCGGTGCGCAGGATGATGCCCATGCCCTCCGGCACGTCGAGGTCCTGCACCACATCCTTGAGGCGATTGCGATCCTGCGCCGAGGTGATCTTGCGGCTGATGCCGCCGCCGCGCGCGGTGTTGGGCATCAGAACGGCGTAGCGGCCGGCGAGCGACAGATACGTCGTCAGCGCCGCGCCCTTGTTGCCGCGCTCTTCCTTGACCACCTGCACCAGCATCACCTGCCGGCGCTTGATGACCTCCTGAATCTTGTACTGGCGGCGCGGACGGAAGGCGCGTTCCGGCACCTCCTCAAGCACGTCGTCGCCGCCGACCGACTCGACCTGATCTTCCTCGGCTTCCTCGCCGTCTTCGTCGTAATCCTCATGCGCGTCGTCGGCATGATGTGCGGCCTGATGCTCGTCGCTCTCATGCGCGGCTTCATGATGATGGCTGGTCTCGTCGTGATCATCGTGCGGCTCGCTCTCGTCATGAGCATGAATTTCATGAGCATGAGTTCCATGGGCATCAGCTTCATGGGCATGAGCTTCAACGTCGTGATGCCCATCGTCATGATGATCGCCATGCAAATGTTCATCCGCCGGGGCAGCGGATGACGGTGCGACCGGAAGATCGCTGTCCGTCAAATGCGGCACCTGCGCCTGATCGTCGCCATGCGCGTGAGTTTCATGCGTGTGGCCTTCATGATCACCACGCGCGTGGTCGTGATCGCCGTGTTCGTGACCATCATGGTCATGACCATCGTTGCCGGCATGCTCTTCAAGCGGCTGCCCCTCGAAGGAAGGTTGCTCGGACTGCGATGGATCGAGCGGCGCGCCCTCGATGACCTCGCTCTGGACGCGTTCGCCGTTTCCGCGGCGACGCGAACTGCGGTGTCGCGAGCGGCGGCGGCTGGAACGATTCTCGGATTCTTCCTCGGCCTCGCGGTGGGCGCGCTCGTCCGCCTCGATCAGCGCCTGCCGGTCGGCGACCGGGATCTGGTAATAATCGGGATGGATTTCGCTGAAGGCGAGAAAACCGTGCCGGTTACCGCCATACTCGATGAAGGCAGCCTGTAGCGACGGCTCGACGCGCGTGACTTTGGCGAGATAGATGTTGCCGCGAAGCTGTTTGCGTTGCGCGGATTCGAAATCAAACTCTTCGACGCGATTTCCACGGACCACAACGACCCGGGTCTCTTCCGGATGGGTGGCATCGATCAGCATTTTGTTGGGCATTTTGAAACTCTTGACTGCAGACAGGTCGCGTGGCGGCCTGCGCGTGACGCGCGGCCGTAAGAAGCGACGGTCCACCTGATTCGGGGGTGAGGGGAAGGCCAAAACGCAGATCGAGGCGCCGTGCCGACTTCAACCCTGATGAAATACGGCGCGCAGTGAAGTCGCGTCGCTTCGTCGTTTGGGTTGAAGGAACCAAAGTGCCGGTTCCGGTCGGCGTTACAGTCTGGCGCATCAAGCGTCGGCCCGTCTAATCGGTCTTGCGGCAAAGGCGCCGCCTTGTTCGTTGCTGCCGGTGCCGTCATGCGCGGATTGCACTTTTGGCGATTGTCGTCGCGGCTGTCTTGGCCACTCGTGCTTGAAAACCGCCACTCAATATCGACCGCGCGTTGCGCTGGCCGGGAGGGCTGAAGATACGCCTGAGCTGCAAATCGCCACTCAAAATGTCACTTGAGCGACGAGTGCGGCCCTCTGGCGCGACACGGGAAGGCTGAACGCGACACAACCGGAAGTTAAAACCGTCAGCCCCTCAAACATACGTTGCTTACCCGGTGCTGGCAAGGGAAGCGTCGCACCATTGCAACACTCGCATGTTTATCGCTTTCCGTTCGGTAAGCGCCGGTTAACCGCCGAGTCCTATTGGGTTATGAAGGGCGTTCGGAGGTTCGGACTCGTTGAAAACCCGGCCAAACACCTTGATTTCAAAGACTTTTATCCTGATCGGCGGTGCCCTTGCATTGGCAGCCATCGAATCGGCGGCGCTTGCCGTTGAAACCGTTGCACCGCGTTCGGGGAGCGCGGAGGTCCTGCCTGTCGCCTCCGATGCGCGGATCGCAGGGGACGACAAGCAGACCCGATTCATCCTGGACCTTGACCGCAAGATCGACGTTCGCGCCTTTGTGCTGGCCGATCCGTATCGGGTGGTTGTG
>DASWQB010000372.1:0-9848 GCA_036398335.1 Afipia sp.
GAGCCGCGCGCGGCGCTGGCGCGAATCTCTAATGACGATCATCCGCAGGTGACGCTCAACCGGGGCGACACCGTGATCTTCTCTTCGCGCACCATTCCCGGCAACGAGAAGGCGGTTGGCGCAATCATCAACGGGCTTATCATACAGGGCATCGAGGTCATCACCGACCGCAACGCGATGGTGCACGTCTCCGGCCATCCGCGCCGCGACGAATTGCGCGACATGATCTCATGGGTGAAGCCGCAGCTTCTGATCCCGGTTCACGGCGAGGCGTTGCATTTATCCGAACATGCCAAGCTGGCCCGCGCCTGCGGCGTGCCCAAAGTGCTGGTCGTCAAGAACGGCGATCTGGTGCGGCTTGGTCCAGGCGATCCGGCGGTGATCGATGATTTGCCGGCAGGGCGTATCTACAAGGACGGCAATTTGCTGGAAAGCGACAAGGCGAGCGCCATCGGCGAGCGGCGGCGGTTGTCCTTCGCGGGTTGTGCTTTCGTCGCCATCGCGCTGACCGAGAACGGCGAACTCGCCGACGATCCGGTTGTGGAACTGATCGGCATTCCCGAATTGAACGCCGCGGGCGAGGACATCGCGGACAACGCGTTCGACGCCGCGGTTGCGACCGTGGAAAATCTGCCGCGCGCGCGCCGCCGCGATCCGGACGCTGTTTCCGAGGCTGTACGCCGTGCCGTGCGCTCGAGCATTGCCGAGCAGTGGGGCAAGAAGACCATCTGCACGGTGCATGTTTTGACGGTGTAGGGCATGATCCTGACGTGAAGGGCGCGTCAGCGAAAAGTGGGAACCGGTTTTCGGAATAGATCATGCCCCAACAAACCGAAGTCATTCCCGGCAGCCTCAACCACGTCGCGATCGCGGTGAAGGACGCCGCAAAGGCCGCGCGGATTTATGGCGCGGCGTTCGGCGCGAAAATCTCAAAGCCGGTGCCGCTGCCGGAACACGGCGTCACCACGGTGTTCGCCGAATTGCCGAACACCAAGATCGAGTTCATCGAACCGCTCGGCGACAATTCGCCGATCGCGAAGTTTCTCGAACGCAATGCGGACGGTGGCATTCATCATCTGTGCTACGAAGTGCCGGATATTCTCGTGGCGCGCGATAAACTGATTGCCGAAGGTGCGCGTGTGCTGGGCGACGGTGAGCCGCGCATCGGCGCCCACGGCAAGCCGGTGCTGTTTTTGCACCCGAAGGATTTTTCGGGCGCGCTGATCGAGATCGAACAGGCGTAGTGCCCTGATATGGAGATGAGACCCGTTATTGCCGGGCATAGCTGTTCGAAGAACGGCGTCGCTACGCTCGCCTCCGGTGCGGCAATCCATCTTTTGAAAGACGTATTTGATGGATGCCCGGGCATGACGGGTCGGTGTAAATTCGACCGCTATAGGCATGCGGCGAGCAAAGGTTTATTGCGGTTCGGGTAAAGGGGTTCAGCGCAGATATGGCCTATACGCTTTCGACAGCCTTCGCGGTCTATTTCGTGATGTGGTGGGTGGTGCTGTTCGCGGTGCTGCCGTTCGGCATCCGCAGCCAGCATGAGACGGGTGAGAGTTCCGCTGGCACCGATCCGGGCGCGCCATCCGTGGCCGGCATGGGCAAGAAGCTGCTGTGGACCACGATCATTTCCGCGATCATTTTCAGTATTGCGTGGTGGGCCTATCTTGAAGGCTATCTCGGCATCGAGCGGCTGTACCGGCTGATGGGATTCACGCGGTAAAGGTCGAAATTCATCACCCGCCTTCGCGGGGACGACACATATGATCCGCGTCGCTTGCAATGGCGCGTGTGCTTGCTGTGACGTTTCAATATTTTCAAGAAACAAGTTTTTCCAAAAAAAAGAGCAGGGACGAAGCCCTGCTCGAAATCGTGTCGACCCTATTTTCCCGCAACGTTCGATTTGTTGTTGATTGAACGGGAATAACGCTGCTTGTGCGCGTCAGGGCTCCTCCCAAGACTTAGGCCACCGACGGCCTTGGCGAATGCCTTTTCCGTCTGGAGCGTCTGTGTAGCCGAATGATGTGCACTTGTCATCTGTTTCGGCAAAAAATTTCATATTCACCGCGCTGCACAAAATTTCGTTTTAAAATCCCGGAATCTGTCTCAACGTGACCATCTCGACTTCCGCGCTCATGCGTGATCTACCAACAGACAGGTTAAAGGGGTCAAGCGATGCGCCGGCGGATTGGGAGATACCTTCCCATCGTCATGTTCGCGGTTCTGATGCAGTTGTTCGCGCCGATCGGCGCGACATGGGCTGCCGCGTCGGCACATAACGATCCACTCAGCTTCGCGCCGATCTGTTCCCCGTCGGGAGACCACGCAAACACTGATGGCTCGACCGGTGCGCCGGCCTCGCATTCAACGTGCTGCCCGCTTTGCATGCTGGCGCATGCCGGCGCAACCGCGCTGACGCCCGCGGCCGCGCCTTTCGTCGCGCTCCAGCTGTCCTGGCAGCGCGTTGTCTGGCTCGCCGATCGTCCCATCCCGCAATCGCGCGGAGGTGCATCCCACGCGCAAGCCCGCGCGCCCCCCATCCAGTCCTGATCTGAACTGTTCGCGCGGATCGGCATTGCCGTCCGCTTGCTTGACACGTGCTGCGTTCGTGCAGCGATCGGGATTTATTCCATGTTTCAACGACACGCTCGATGCGGTCTCGGCGCGCTTGCTGCCATTGCCGCTGTCGCGGCGGCGGATCGCGCTTTCGCCGACCATGAAGAGGGGCATGTTCTGCCGCCGGTGACGGTGGACGCGCCGAAGCCGCATGTTGCCGCCCGTCCGAAAAAGCCACAAGCCACGGCCGCCGCCGCGCGGCGCGCCAGATCGACCGCCGCTTCATCGCAACAACTTCCGCGCGTCATTGTCGAGACGCAAGGCAATGGCCCGGCCAGCGCCGGAACGCCGCCGATCAAGCAGCGTTATCAGTTGCCGCAAATCAGCGAGAGCGCGACCGGCGAGCGAATTCGCGAGCAGGTCAATATCGTCGATACGCAGGACGCGGTGAAATATTTTCCAAGCCTGTTCGTCCGCAAGCGCAACGCCGGCGACAACCAGTCCGTCCTGGGGACGCGCACGACGGGTCTCGGCGCCAGCGCGCGCAGCCTCATTTATGCCGACGATATTCTGCTGTCGTCGCTGATCGCCAACAACAACACGATCGGCGTGCCGCAATGGGGACTCGTCGCGCCCGATGAAATCAAGCGGATTGATTTTCTCTACGGTCCGTTCTCTGCGGCCTATCCCGGCAACTCCGAAGGCGGCGTGCTGCTCATCACCACCCGCATGCCGGACAAATTCGAATTCACCGCCAAGCAGACCGAGGCGTTCCAGACCTTCAATCGGTATGAGACGAAGGGGACGTACCGCACAGATCAGACCAGCGTGTCCGTCGGCGACAGGCAGGACAAGTTCTCTTATTTCATCAGCGGCAATTACCAGAACAGCTACAGCCAGCCGCTGGCGTGGGTGACCAACGCGGCCACCGCGTCCAACCCAAGCGGCGCCCCCGCCGGGACCACAGGCGCCATTTCGCAACTCAGCAGGACAGGGAGTGTTGCGCCCGTGGTCGGTGCCGGCGGTCTGCTGCATACCGAGCAGGCCAACATCAAGGGAAAGTTCGCCTACGACATCACGCCGTGGATGACGGCCACTTACACGGTCGGGCTCTGGAACAACAATCAGGATTCGTCGGTCCAGACTTATCTGCGTAATGCGGCGACCGGCGCGCCGACCTTCGGCAATGTGGCGGGCTTTGCGAGCAACAACTTCACCTGGGATCAGACCCGGCTCGCCAATGCGGTCTCGGTCAAGACCGATACCAAGGGACTCTATGATTTCGACCTGTCTTTGTCCCGCGTCGATTTCCTTCAGGATATCCAGCGCAATCCGTTCAGCGTTCTGCCGAACACTGCGTCGTTCACGCCCTATGGCAGGATCGCGCGGCTCGACGGCACCAACTGGACGAACGGCGACGCCAAATTCATCTGGCGTCCCAACGATGCGCACGATGTCAGCCTCGGTTTTCATGGCGATCTGTACGAGCTGAAAAATCCGACCTACAAGACGCCGGACTGGGCGGGCGGTCCGGACCAGACCGATACGCTCTACAGCAACGGTCTCGGCAAGACGCGCACGCTGGCGCTGTGGGCGCAGGACGCCTGGCGCTTCGCGCCCGATTGGAAACTGACGGCCGGCGTGCGTCTGGAGGACTGGCACGCCTATGACGGCTTCAATCTGTTCACCCAGACCAACAACACGGTCGGCAGTGCGGCGAACGGCAACATCACGTCATCGCAGGCGCAGTTCCAGCCGGAACTGAGCGCGGCACGGGTGTCGCCGAAGCTGTCGCTGGCTTATGAGCCGTCGAAGGAGTGGCTCGTCACCGCCTCCATCGGGCAGGCGTCGCGCTTTCCGACGGTGGCGGAGCTGTATCAGGCCGTCACTGGAAGCAACGGCGTCGTCACGATCCCCAACGCGGATTTGAAGCCGGAGGACGTGGTGAGCGAGGAAATCGCGGTTGAGCGGCGGTTCATCGACGGCAAAGTTCGCCTCTCGGTGTTCAACGAGAATTCACGCAACACGCTGATCTCTCAGCTCGTGGCGTTGAACGGCAGCCCGACCAACACGGGATCTATCACCACCAATGTCGACAAGACGCGCACAACGGGCGTCGAACTCGCTGCGCAGAAGGACAACGTGCTGATCGACCGGCTTGAAGTGTTCGGCAGCGTCACCTGGGCGGATGCGCGGATCGTCAGCGATCCGAGTTTTGTCGGCACCAACGGTTCGAGCGCGAACGGCAAGCGCATTCCGAACATTCCGGAATGGCGCGTCACGTCGGGCATGACGTACCGGCCGGACGATCTGTGGTCGTACACGGTCGCGCTGCGTTACGCGAGCAAGCAGTATTCGACGCTCGATAATTCCGACACGGTGAAGAACGTGTTCCAGGCGTTCGACAGCTACACCGTGGTCGACCTGCGCGTTCAACGTAAAGTGAGCGACAACGTCACCGCCAGTTTTGGCATCGACAACGTCAACAACGCCAAATACACGCTGTTCCATCCATTCCCCGAGCGGACCTATGTGGCCGACGTCCGCGTGAAATTCTAAGCCTCGCTCCATCGAAAAGGAAAAACCATGACACGGCTTTCAACAAAACTCACAAGCACCGTCGCGGGAGCGCTCACCGCATCGCTGCTGTTCGCCGCGCAAATTGTCCCGCAACATGCTCTCGCGCACGGCTACAAGATCGGCGATCTTGCGATCGGCCATCCCTGGTCGCGCGCGACGCCGGGCGGCGCCAAGATCGGCGGCGGATATCTTTCGATCACCAATAAAGGCACCTCGCCCGACAAACTGACCGGCGGCTCGCTGTCGGTGGCCGATCATATCGAATTCCACGAGATGAAGATGGATGGCGGCGTCATGCAGATGCGGCCTATCGAGGGCGGCATCACGATCAAGCCGGGCGAAACCGTCAAGTTCGAGCCGAGCGGCAATCATGTGATGTTCATGGGCCTGAAAGAGCCGCTCAAGCAGGGCGACATGGTCAAGGGCCAGCTCATTTTCGAAAAGGCCGGCACGGTGGACGTGGAATACAAGATCGACGCCATTGGCGCCACGGGCAGGTCCGGTGAGATGTCCGGCATGGATCACACGCACTAAATATTGCCGCCCCCGCCAACGGGTCCGGCTTCGCCGGCCCGATGACAGGCTCCAGCGGGGACCCAGACATGAAAATGAAGAACCGGGCCTCCGCCTTCGCGGGGGCGACGGTTTCTCAAGCTGTTGCCGGGCAAAACCCTTGTGTTTTGTTCGCCTTTCCGCTTTCAGTGACAGCCTCAAATCTCCTCGATTCAAGAGTGCTGTTCATGCGGTTGTCGCGTTTCTTCCTGCCGATCCTTAAAGAGAATCCCAAGGAAGCGGAGATCGTCTCGCACCGGCTGATGCTGCGGGCGGGCATGCTGCGGCAGGAGGCGGCGGGCATTTACGCCTGGCTGCCGCTGGGTTTTCGCGTGCTGAAAAAGATCGAAAAGATCGTGCGCGAGGAGCAGGATCGCGCCGGTGCCATCGAACTCCTGATGCCGACCTTGCAGCTCGCCGACCTCTGGCGCGAGAGCGGACGTTATGACGCCTATGGCCCGGAGATGCTGCGCATCCAGGATCGCCATAAACGCGAACTATTGTTTGGTCCGACCAACGAGGAAATGATCACGGAAATCTTCCGGGCTTACGTGAAGTCTTACCGGAGCCTTCCGCTCAATCTCTATCACATCCAATGGAAATTCCGCGACGAGCAGCGTCCGCGTTTCGGCGTGATGCGCGGGCGGGAATTTCTGATGAAGGACGCGTATTCTTTCGACATTGACGAGGCGGCGGCGCGGCTGTCCTACAACCGCATGTTTGTCGCTTACTTGCGAACCTTCTCGCGCATGGGCCTCAAGGCGATTCCGATGCGCGCAGAGACGGGGCCTATTGGGGGAGACTTGTCTCACGAGTTCATCGTGCTGGCGGAAACCGGCGAGTCCGGTGTGTTCTGCAGCAAGGATGTGCTCGACCTGCCGGTGCCCGGCGCGGATGTCGATTACAACGGCGATCTGACACCGATCATCAAGCAGTGGACCGATCTTTACGCCGCGACGGAAGATGTTCACGACGGCGAGCGTTTCGAGCGTGAAGTGTCGCCGGACAAGAGGGTGCACACCCGCGGCATCGAGGTCGGGCAGATTTTCTACTTCGGCACCAAATATTCGGATTCGATGAAGGCGTATGTCTCCGGTCCCGACGGCACGGAGAGGCCGATCCATGGCGGCTCCTATGGCGTGGGTGTCTCGCGTCTGGTCGGCGCGATCATCGAGGCCTGCCACGATGACAATGGCATCAAATGGCCGGAGGAGGTCGCGCCATTCCGGATCGCGATTCTCAATCTCAAGCAGGACGATTCCAATACCGGCGAGACCTGTGAAAAACTCTACAAGGCGTTCACCGCCAAGGGCATCGACGTGCTCTACGACGACACCGAGCAGCGTCCCGGCGGCAAATTCGCCACCGCCGACCTGATCGGCATTCCATGGCAGATTCTGGTCGGTCCCAAGGGGCTCGCCGAGGGCAAGCTCGAGATCAAAAAACGCAGCGACGGCAGCCGCGAATTCCTGAGCGTGGATGAGACGCTGGCGCGGTTCGGCGCTTGAATCTGGAGTTGATGCTCAGCCGTGCCCCGGACGCGGCGCGGCATGAAATGACGCCCCGCAGAGCCGGGGCCATTCCAGACCTGGAATTCTTGACGGTCCCGGTTCTGCGAAGCAACGCTGCGCGTTGCATCGCGCCCGGGACAAGAAGGCCGTGCTTTAGCAGCCGCGCTGCAAAGCTGCGCTTTCAGCGGAGACGCACCATTCTGTACACAGCAATCGTTCAACGTCTGGTCGCAGAACCGCTTTCCTGCGACTACAATTCGCCTGATTCGCGTGTGAATCCGAACGATGGACAAAAACATGAGCGAGCCTGTTCGGACCCCACCTTTCGCAGCCTTCGAATGGATGCTGTCGAGCCGTTATCTGCGGGCACGGCGCAAGGAAGGATTCATCTCGGTGATTGCCGGGTTTTCCTTTCTCGGCATCATGCTTGGCGTCGCCACGCTCATCATCGTGATGGCGGTGATGAACGGTTTCCGCAAGGAGCTGCTCGACAAGATTCTCGGTCTCAACGGCCATCTTCTGGTGCAGCCGCTGGAATCGCCGCTGACCGACTGGAAGGACGTCGCCGACCGCATCAACGGCGTGAAGGGCATCCGTCTTGCCGCGCCGATCGTCGAGGGGCAGGCGCTGGCGTCATCGCCCTTCAACGCCGCGGGCGTCCTGGTGCGCGGCATCCGCTCGGCGGACCTCAACAGCCTCACGTCCATCGCCAAGAACATCAAGCAGGGCACGCTTGAGGGCTTCGATGAGGGGCAGGGCGTCGCCATCGGCCGCAGGCTCGCGGATCAATTATCACTACGCGCAGGCGACACCGTCACGCTGGTCGCGCCGCGCGGCGCGGTGACGCCGATGGGCACCACGCCGCGCATCAAGCCTTACAAAGTGGCGGCGGTGTTCGAGATCGGTATGTCCGAATACGACGCCGCCTTCGTATTCATGCCGCTGACCGAATCGCAGGCCTATTTCAACCGCAACAACGATGTCACCGCGATCGAGATCTACACCGAGAATCCCGACAAGATCGACGCCTACCGCAAGGCGGTGACGGAAGCTGCGGGACGGCCGATCTTCATGGTCGACTGGCGCCAGCGCAATTCGACCTTCTTCAACGCGTTGCAGGTCGAGCGCAACGTGATGTTCCTCATTCTCACGCTCATCGTTCTGGTCGCGGCGCTCAATATCGTCTCCGGCCTCATCATGCTGGTGAAGGACAAGGGGCAGGACATCGCGATCCTGCGCACCATGGGGGCGACGCAGGGAGCGGTCATGCGGATATTCCTCATCACCGGCGCGGCCATCGGCGTGGTCGGCACGCTGGTCGGATTTATGCTCGGGCTTGTGATCTGCATGAACATCGAATCGATCCGGCAGTTCATCTCGTGGCTGACCTCCACCGAGCTGTTTTCGCCGGAGCTGTATTTTCTCTCCAAGCTGCCGGCCGAGGTCGATTTCGGCGAAACCGCCGCTGTCGTCATCATGGCGCTGACGCTGTCGTTTCTCGCCACGCTCTATCCGTCATGGCGCGCCGCGCGCCTCGATCCCATCGAAGCCCTGAGGTATGAGTGAGCGTGCCGATGGAGAAGGGGAGCAACGATACGCCGGTCGTGTTTCTGCACGACATCCATCGCCATTATCATCAGGGCGAGGCCACGCTGACGATCCTGAACGGCGCCAAGCTGGCGCTGTGGGCGGGCCAGTCGGTGGCGCTGGTCGCGCCGTCGGGCTCCGGCAGATCGACGTTGCTGCACATCGCCGGCCTGCTTGAGCATCCCGACAATGGCGAGGTCTATATCGGCGGCACCGCCACCTCGGTGCTGTCGGATTCCGAGCGCACCCAGATCAGGCGCACCGACATCGGCTTCGTCTATCAGTCGCATCGCCTGCTGCCGGAATTCTCCGCGCTTGAAAACGTCATGCTGCCGCAGATGATCCGGGGGTTGCCGCGCAAGGAAACCGTGGCGCGCGCCAAGGAGATTCTGGCTTATCTAGGCCTTGGCGAGCGCTTCGCCCATCGTCCGGCCGAATTGTCCGGCGGCGAGCAGCAGCGCGTGGCCATCGCGCGCGCGGTCGCCAACGCGCCGCGCGTGCTGTTCGCCGATGAGCCGACCGGCAATCTCGATCCGCATACCGCGGATCACGTGTTCGGCGCACTGATGCAGCTTGTGAAGGCGACACAGGTGGCGATGCTGATCGCGACCCACAACATGGCGCTGGCCGCGCAGATGGACCGCCGCGTGTCGCTCGCCGACGGCCAGGTTGTCGAGATGGACTAATCAGTGATGATGGCGGTGACGCCGGGCGCGCTTTGACCCACTTGATGATCGTGGCGCCGTGACGGTTGCCGATCCGGCATAGAAGTCCGGGCCGTAATATCCGCCGCTCGGCAGATAAGTCGGCCCGACATGATATGGGCTTCCCGGTTTGCCTTTGTAGAATGGATCGAGATAGCACTCCGCCGATCGGCCCGAGGCGCTCGCCTGGCACTGGGCTAGTGTCGAGAAACGGCAGTCGACGTACCAGTCGCGACTATAGACCTTCATGCAGTAGGGATAATCGATCTCGGCATGTGCCGGTTCGATCGTCGCAAGCGGAAGGGCGTACAGCGCTAGAACAAACAACGCGCGACAACGCTGATGCCCTCGC
>DASWQB010000373.1:0-2781 GCA_036398335.1 Afipia sp.
CAGGGTCTCGGCTGGAAGAGCACCCATGGCACCGGCAGAGGCGGAGATACGATCGGCAGCGGCCTGGAAGTGACGTGGACCACGACGCCGACGAAGTGGAGCAACAACTTCTTCTGGAATCTGTTCGGCTACGAATGGGAGCTGACCAAGAGTCCCGGCGGGGCGCATCAGTGGACGCCAAAGCACGGTGCCGGCGCCAACAGCGTGCCGGACGCCCACGACAAGTCGAAGCGTCACGCCCCCGCCATGCTGACGTCCGATATCGCGCTCAAGGCCGATCCGGCCTATGAGAAGATTTCGCGCCGTTTCCACGAGAATCCGGATCAGTTCGCCGACGCGTTTGCCCGCGCCTGGTTCAAGCTCACCCACCGCGACATGGGGCCGGTCGTGCGCTATCGCGGCAAGCTGGTGCCGAAGGAAACACTGATCTGGCAGGACCCTGTTCCGGCGATCGATCATGAACTCGTCAGCGAGCAGGACATCGCCGCGCTGAAGACGAAGATTCTCGCCTCCGGCCTCACCGTGCCGCAGCTCGTCTCGACGGCCTGGGCATCGGCCTCGACATTCCGCGGTTCCGACAAGCGCGGCGGCGCCAATGGCGCACGCATTCGCCTCAGCCCGCAGAAGGATTGGCATGTGAACAATCCGCCTGAACTGGCGAAGGTTCTCTCACACCTTGAAGCCATCCAGACGGAATTCAACGGCGCGCAGAAAGACGGGAAGAAGGTGTCGCTCGCCGACCTGATCGTGCTCGGCGGCTCCGCTGCCGTCGAGAAGGCCGCGAAGGACGCCGGTGTCACCGTCACGGTGCCGTTCACGCCGGGGCGTACGGATGCGTCGCAGGATCAGACCGACGTCGCCTCCTTCGCTCCGCTCGAGCCGCGCGCCGATGCGTTCCGCAATTACATCAGCAGCAAGCATCAGTTCATGGCGCCGGAAGAAGCCCTCGTCGACCGCGCGCAATTGCTGACGCTGACGGCACCTGAGATGACGGTGCTGGTCGGCGGCCTGCGCGTGCTCGGCGCCAATGCCGGCAACGCGAAGCACGGTGTGTTCACCAAGAACCCGGGAACGCTGACCAACGACTTCTTCGTCAACCTGCTCGACATGGCGACGGAGTGGCAGAAGGCCGGCGAGGCGTATGAAGGCCGCGACCGCAAGACCAAGGCGGTGAAGTGGACCGGCACGCGCGTCGATCTGATCTTCGGTTCGCACTCGGTGCTCCGTGCGCTCGCGGAAGTCTATGCCTCCGCGGACGCGAAAGAGCGGTTCGCGAAAGACTTCGTGGCGGCATGGACCAAGGTGATGAACGCCGACCGCTTCGACCTCGCGAAGTAACCGGCGGATTCTTGCGTTAGAAACAATAAAGGCGGCGCATATCCTGCGCCGCCTTTTTCTTTAGCGATTTACCGCGGCCCGGAAGGCTGGATCATTTCAAGCGGCGGCCCTGAAAATATCCCTTGTTCGTCGTGTTCTGTTTGATGTTGGCGGTCTCGCCCTGCTCCGCAGTATTCTGCGTATGGGATTCCTTGTGCGAGGTATCCTTGGCATCGTCGGCATTCGTTTTCGGACCCTTGGTGCTGCGGTTGGCGGGCGGCACCGGCGGCATATGTCCTGACATGGCTGGTTCCTCTTGTTTGGACCGACAGCGTAATCCTTCCCGTGGCCAGTGGCCGGATTAAATCGCAATATTCCGATGGAACCATCATCTGTTCCGCGGCGAAAACGGCGTGTGTCCGGAACTCCCGCATCCTCCCTTGGTTAGTAGCGGACCCGGACCAGAATGGAGGATGCAATGGCTTATCAGCGCGACCAGAGCGATCTCAATCGAACTCAAGAACTGCGAACCCAGGAATTGCGCAGCCAAGAATTGCGCAACCAGGAACTGCGCAACGAAGAACTGCGCAACGGCGAATTGCGCCGCCGGCAGGCGCTCGACAATGAACTGCAGGCCGATCCCGAACTGGCCGAAGGCCCCGCCAGCGGCGGGCGCATGGCGCTGTTCGCCGTCGCCGTGATCGCCATACTCGGCGTGGTGTTTTATGGGCTGAACAACTCGCCAACCAACACCGCGCAAACGCCTCCGGCGACCATTTCAACGCCGGCACAACAGAATGCGCAGGGCAACACGATGTCTCCGGCTACACCGAACGCCAATCCGGGCCAGACAACCGGCGCGGCACCGTCCGCTCCGCAGTCTGGAACTTCGTCATCCGAACCTAATAATTCGGCTGGCACCATGACCAACGATCCGGCTTCGCCGCAGACCGGGAACAGCGAGTCGAGCAAATAAGCCGGCCGCTATTTACAGATTCATGAAAGTCCCGGTCCTGACATTTCAGGACCGGGACTTTTCTTTATCCATGGCCGCGAACATGCCGTTCAGTTCGGCATAGCTGATGGCGTTGCCGAATTCTGCGAACGAGCCGTTTTCCAGAATGTCTTTCGATGCACGCAGGAACGCGGCCCACGCCATGCGCGCCATCGCGCCGCCGACGCTGATCCGCCGCACGCCGAGCCCCGCCAGCTCCGCAACGCTCAGGCCCGGCGCGCCCATCAGAATGTTGACAGGCTTGGGCGCAAGCGCCTTCACCACCGCGGCCACATGCTCCTTCGATTTGACGCCGGGCGGATAGAGGCAGTCGGCCCCCGCCTGCGAATAAGCCTTCAGCCGGTCGATCACCTTGCCGATGTCGGTCTCGCCAAGCAGAAATCCTTCGCACCGCCCGATCAGCATCACATTCTCGCCCGAAGCGTCGATAGTAGCACGCGCCGCCTCGA
>DASWQB010000374.1:0-3438 GCA_036398335.1 Afipia sp.
AACAATCGCTCACCGCTGAGTTCGCTGTGACATTTCCATGACAAATAAGTGAGTGTTTTCAGTGCTGATTTTCGGCGCGTAACATTTGCTCACGAATGGTGATCGAAAAATCCAGGTTCCGTTCGGAACATGGAGCTTCGCCGATGGCGTCGATTGCCGCGATTCTGTGCGGCCGCCGCAATTTTTGGGAAGCGTGAGGGGGCCTCGTAAGGCCACGCCAATCGCGGGAATCGCTTGGCATCCCAGTTTGGAATAGCTTGAAATTGGCTGCTTTGGCTTTGCATCACCCAGCGCGGTGGCATATCGATACGCCACGTTTTCACAGGGTTTCCAAGCATCTCCCCATGATCGTTTGTTCCTGCAACGTCCTCACCGATCACGACGTGCGAAGCGCGGTGACCGGCAAGAATTTTCCGCGTACCGCCGGACAGGTCTACGGCTGCCTGGGCTGTAGCGCCCAGTGCGGACGTTGCGCGCGGACGATCAAGAAGATCATGGACGAAGCTCTCGGTCCTTGTTTGAAGGCATGCTGTTCCGGCTGCCCTCACGCCGACCACGCGGAAGGTGCGCATAATGACGAGCAGGAACAGTTTCTGCCCGTGGAAGCCGCTGCCTGACCCTCTTTCCTTACTTTTCTGTGGTTTGAGCCCCGTTAAGGGGACTTGTCCTTGCACGCGTTCTGATTTAGAAGCATTCTAAATTAGAATTTGGGCTCCAGATTGGGTCCGAAAAGGAGTGCAAGAGATGAAGGGCGACCCGAAGGTCATCGACTATCTGAACAAGGGACTGCGGAGCGAGCTGACGGCGATCAGCCAGTATTGGTTGCATTTCCGTCTCCTGAACCATTGGGGCCTCAAGGAAATGGCCAAGCAATGGCGCAAGGAATCCATCGAGGAGATGAACCACGCCGACCGCTTTACCGATCGCATCCTGTTTCTCGATGGCTTTCCCAACATGCAGGTGCTGGATCCATTGCGGATCGGCCAGAACGTCAAGGAAATCCTAGAGTGCGATCTGGCGGCTGAAATCGGCGCGCGCAACCTCTATCAGGAAGCGGCGACCTACTGTCATAGCGTGAAGGATTATGTTTCGCGCGATCTGTTCGAGAGTCTGATGAAGGATGAGGAAGGCCATATCGACTTCCTCGAGACCCAGCTCGATCTGGTCGAGCGCATCGGCCTGCAGCTTTATGAACAGAAGCATGTCGGCCATATCGGCGACGACAATCCGCCGGAGAGCGCTTAAGATACAATATCCAGCGTTATCCAGAGCCGCCGCCTCAAAACGGCGGCTTGGAACACGTTCGCTTTTGAGGGAATCGCGAACGCGCTCTCATTTTTCATTGGCGCGTTTTCCTGACGCGAACCGGTGCCCACCTCGCTTGAAAACGCTCTAGCTGTTTGCGCGGCCCTTCGGCGTCTCGATGATGGGCGGACAATCCTTGTAAGCGGCCTCGATCGCCGCAGGCGCGCCTTCGAGTTTAAAGTCGGCGGTGGTGCGTCCTGCATTGAGCGAGCGAATGCGGATCACAAGCTTGCTCGCGTCCGGCATGTCGGCGAGGAAGCGTTTCACCTCGGCGCCGTCCTCTATGACAACAATCGTGTGATCGGACAGGATGCGGGATTCGATATTGTCGCGCCCCGGCTTGTCGTCGAAGCGGTAGCCGACGATGGTGTTCTTGTCGGAGCCGATCTTGAACTCGAACGAAATGCGCACCACAGGCGTCTTGTCGAAGCATGTCAGTTGCAGCATCGCCGAACGCACTTTGGAGTCGGCCGAATTCGAGCTGACGGCGGTGGTGAGTTGTGCACTGCCGATCGGCGTGCCGGTGATCTTGTCGGTCTGCTGCTCGATCTTCCAGTTGCCGGAGACGATGGCATTCGAGGAGGTCACGAATGGATCGCGCGCCGCGCAGGCGCCAAGCGGCGCGGCCAGCCCTAACGCAACCATGACGAACGCCACACAACGCACGGCCCTTGCCCCCAGCGGCATCCAGTCTGCAATCGGCGCGGCTCTCGCGCAAGGGCGAGATCGCTGCGGGCTGTGAAATCTTCCGACCCGGATCAGGTGCCGCCTTCATTCACCCGGATGGTGGCGGCGAGAAGGCCGACCGCAACGGCCAGCGCCAGACACCAAAAGCCGACAAAATTATAAAGCATCGCCGACACCGCGCAGCCGACCGCGAATGCCGTAATAGTCGCCGCCAGGCGGCGGAAACGGGCGCGGGTTGCGGTTTGCTGCTCGGGATGCGCGCCAGTGAGAATATCGACGACATCGAGCGTTGCCTGCACTGTGCTGCCGGTCATCATGGTCGAAGGCGGCATGTTCGCCAGATGCACGCGCTGCACGGCGTTCTGGCACGCCATCGCCGCGATTCCTGCAAAGCCCGTTAACAGAGCCAGCGGCGAGTCGCCATCTGGAAACGGCCCGAATCTCACCGCGAGCACGAAGAACGCAAATAGCAGCACCACCTTCGCGCCGAACAGAATTGAGCGTGCCGGGAAATGAGCGCCGCGCAGCACGATGCCTGAAAGCCGCGCCAGCGCGATCACCAGAATGAATTCGGGGAGCGCGAGAATTTTACCGACAAAACCATGGCCGCCATTGATGAGCGCCGCGCCGAGCGTGACGAAATTGCCGGTGACATGGGCCACGAACAATCCATGAAGCCCGAGAAAGCCGGCGGTATCGACGATGCCGCCGTTGAATGCCAGAAGCGATGCGACAGTCAGCGGATGAGTAATACGCTTCATGGATGGGCCCGGGATGAACCTAAACTATCCGCATTGCCCGTCTTCCGGCAAGCGTGGCAGGTGCAAGGGATATTGTGTCACAGAGGACGCATAAATTGAATACAAGGAGCATGAAGGGAGACATCCATGCGCGAGGGCGGGGTTGTTGCTTGTGATATCGGCGGTGGTTCTGGCCGTCGCTCTCGCTGGAGCAATCATGGGTGCCCGGCATCGTGCCGATCGCGTGGGCGGAGGAGCCGCAGCCGCTCTGGGCTGTTGAAACCGCATTCGTGCTCCGTGCCGTTGAACTTCTGGCGGGCGGCGTTGCGCTTTTGTCGCTGATATTTTGATAGGTGCGTGGGCGCGGCGCCATCTGCGCGGGTGACAGGGGGCGAGACGGGAAATTCAGCTTGATAAAACCGCCGTGTCGTTCCACGCTGGCATGTAATTCGCGAAAATGGGCAACCATTGTGTGATTGGAATGCGCGCCGAATTTATATTTTAGCGGACATGGAGGGATGAGATGTCGGGTTGGGCGTTGCTGGCCATCGCGGTGATCGGGCTCGCCACCTATTACCTGAGCAATAGGGCGTGCGGCAAAGAGTCTCCTCATGCAATGGATGGCGGTGCCGACGCCGGCGCCAATCTCGCGATGAGCGATTTCTCCTGGGCGCCTGGACATCATCACAATGATGGCGGCGGGATC
>DASWQB010000375.1:0-3549 GCA_036398335.1 Afipia sp.
ATCACCATTGGATCGACTACTTTCTAAACAAAATACTGCGCGTTGACCGCTTGGGTAGTGTCTCAGTTTGAAATTCAGCGCGGTTGACGCGCTCGCCTGCCGCCGCCATTTCCTGTATGCTTAGCGCAAAGCAGGGGAGCAGCATGCATATCCAACGCGACGGCAATGATCAGCCTTATATCCAATGGGTCCAAGCGGGCGGTCATCAAAAGCGCGCTTGGATTCAGCGCAAGGCTGACGAGGGAAAAAATTGGGCTGGTGCCGAACGATACCTAAATGTCGTTCGCTGCAACGAAAATGGAAATCCTAGCGGCAATCCAACTGACTTCCCGATCTTCAATGATTTGTCTGACGAGCAGATTCTTCGCGCGTTCGTTCAATCGACTTGCGCGATAACCGGATGCTCACTTCCGTCTGAGGCCAAATAATGCCCACCGGACCTAAAGGCCAAAAGCGCCCCGCCGACGTTATCGGCAATGCCGTCCGCGTCATGCAGATCGCCACTGGCGAGGTAGACGAGGCCGCTCCCGCCGATGATGGCAAAGACCCTGCCGCCAAGGCTCTAGGAGCCAAGGGAGGCAGGAAGCGTGCTGAGAATGTGACGCCAGAGCGCAGAGCGGAGATTGCGAAGAAGGCGGCTAAGAAACGCTGGGATGTTCCCGCCTAGTGGCAGAATCCCATGACTGTCGCCGAATAAAACTTGCCAGCAACGGGACAGCGAAGCAGTACGCCCCTCGACGATTTCGATAAATTAGTCCCTTCTCCGCTAAATGCCCCAGCATCTGAGTGGCATGACTTGGATTAAAAGGGTTTTTGAGCAATTCCCGCGAAGCCGCCGTTATATCTTGGACTGCGAACTCGCCATCGGCTTGCTCTAGCGTTGCTATAACCTGCATAAAAACTTGCTGTCGGTCGGTTGCCCTGTTCCAGCGTGGGGCGAAGAAATCCAGATCGAGTTTGGCCGTTATTTCCATCATCGGAACAGAGGGCGCTTCTCCCACCGTTATTTTGCCGATCCAAGCATCAAAAACTTCTCTACAAATATATTGGATTAGAAATGGATAGCCTTTCGATTCTATAATAATTTTAGCTATTGTTTTTTCTGCAAATGTAAGTGTGCTTTTGCTGATTTCTATTGGTCGAAGAACCGCTTCCCTGGTTTCTTTTTCTGACAATCTATCCAACAAAAGTGTGTGAAACATCCTCTCTGTGTACGTTCTGGCTTCATTCAGATTTACGATGAGAGTAGGAAGCCCAGTCAGTATTAGTAAAAATTGGCATCCTAGGTTTCTTTTTTGCAAATTTGAAAATACATCAACAACAAGAGAAAGCGGAAATTGTCCTTTGTCCTTCTTGTCGGCTAGATTTTGAGCCTCATCATACGCGAAAACGACGCCCTTTATTTTTGCATTACTTACAATAGTCGCAACATTAATAAGGACTGCTTTAATTTTGTCGGAATCGAATCCGGGTGTATTGTTGTAGACATTCCAAAGATCATTAAAATGTAAATTTCGTTCATTTGATGTGGCTGGCTGATTTGTGAAGCCAAATGGAAGCTCATCTGTTCGGTAGGTGACTATTGGGGCGAGCACCGTCGTCAAATCGACGATTAGGCGTGTTGCGACATCTTTTTCAGAAACAGATGCGGCCTCGTTCCAGTCATTTCCGGTCCACAGCCATCCATGCTGCGCGGCTAGCGGTCTAGGGTCAGGACCCATTGATGTGAGAGGCGCGATCTGATTCAGGTTCCGCGAGGAGACTGGATGTGAGCGATCTTTACTGGCTGACGGACGAGCAGATGGCGCGGCTCGAGCCGTATTTCCCGAAGAGCCACGGCAAGCCGCGGGTGGACGATCGGCGAGTGTTGAGCGGGATCATCTTCGTGAACCGCAATGGGCTGCGATGGCGAGATGCGCCGAAGGATTACGGGCCCCATAAGACGCTGTACAATCGGTGGAAGCGGTGGGGCGAGATGGGCGTTTTCGCCCGGATGATGGAGGGGCTGGCCGCCGCCGGTGCCGAACGCAAGACCGTGATGATCGACGCAACCTATTTGAAGGCGCACCGCACGGCGTCGAGCCTGCGGGTAAAAAAGGGGGTCTCGGGCGGCTGATCGGTCGCACCAAGGGCGGCCTGAACACCAAGCTCCATGCCGTTACCGATGCGAACGGGCGCCCCTTGAGCTTCTTCATGAGCGCCGGGCAAGTCAGCGATTACATCGGTGCAGCGGCGCTGCTGGACGAACTGCCCAAAGCGCAATGGCTGCTCGCCGATCGGGGATATGACGCCGACTGGTTCAGGGATGCTTTGGAGGAAAAGGGCATCAAGCCTTGCATCCCAGGCCGAAAATCGCGCAACGAGCCGATCAAATATGACAAGCGCCGCTACAAACGTCGCAACCGCATTGAGATCATGTTCGGCCGCCTGAAGGACTGGCGCCGGGTCGCCACCCGATACGATCGATGCCCTACAGCCTTCTTCTCCGCCATCGCGCTCGCCGCCACCGTTATCTTCTGGCTGTGATCAACGAGTCCTGACCCTAGCGTCCTCCAGACTTTCCTCATTCCAGATCAACGGCTTCAACCGTGTTGCATTCGCTCAGGATGCTTGCTGTGAACCACGAAACGATGTCCCTGCCCTCATCGCTCAGCTTGCGGTAATCAGGCTCGCTGTGCAGCTGCTTGGTCATCGCGCCAAACAGACGCCAACTCCAATGCGGCGCAGCCCTTTCGAGAGCAGTATAAAGGCCCACGACCGCTTCTGACACGCGCGTCACGACATGAATTGGGTGATGCATCTGAGGGCAGCGGCGTGCGGGCCGCTCGCCATCGCACGCTCGATCAAGGACCCATTCCGCACATTCGCGGTCGCTTTCCGACAGCAGGCACAGGCTGCGATCCTGGCGAAACCGCTCGCGCTCGACCTCGATCACCTTGCGGACGCTGACATCCGGATCACCGATCGCCACAACGAGCGCCGCGTAGATCCGGCCGATCAGATTGAGGTGGTCTTCGCTCCACAGGAAGCGCTCGGTGAATTCCTCCGCACGGCGCTCAAGCGCGTTTCCGTGATCGCTGACGACTAGTTTGAACATCCCGACCCTCCCGAGGTTTGCGAGCCGAAATCCTTATCAGAGCAGCGTTGATCACGTCCACAAAATAAGAACATAAATAGAACATTTGATCGGCGAGCCGGAGGGGCCATGGCTGGGGGCTGTCCTGGTTCGCCTTTCCTCGCAACCGTCACTCGCCTGTCAACGATGGGATATAGCTCGATAGACGCTGAGCGGGGGCGGCAGCAATTGGCAAGACAGCACTTGAAACGAGAGACCCCCCATGGCCGATACCGCAGCAGTCCCAGTCGCTCAGCGTGCCAAAACCGTCCAGGAGTGGATCGACGAGCGTCCGATCTGGCCCGATGGCACGAGCCTCCCCTCCGTTCCCATGACTTCCATGCAGTGGCTCATCTGGGGGCTCGCTGCGGCAGGTAAATTCTTCGAAGGCTTCGTGGTCTTCATGACGGGCGTCGCGCTGCCGTTGTTGTCGG
>DASWQB010000376.1:0-4908 GCA_036398335.1 Afipia sp.
ATCGACCAGTTTGTAGCCGAGCTTGCGGGCGATCTCGGCCTGCAATTTCTCGATCTCCTCGGAGGTGAATTCGATCACCTTGCCGTCGCGCAGATTGATCAGATGGTCGTGATGATTGTCGGGCATCTGCTCGTAGCGCGCGCGGCCCTCGCGAAAATCGTGACGCTCGATGATCCCGGCGTCCTCGAACAGCTTGACCGTGCGATAGACCGTCGAAATCGAGATCTTGTCGTCGACCGCGATGCAGCGGCGATACAGTTCCTCGACATCGGGATGGTCGGAGGATTCGGCGAGCACGCGCGCAATCACGCGGCGCTGCTCGGTCATCCGCATCCCGGTCGCGGCGCAGCGGCGCTCGATGTCTGTCGGATGAGGTTCGGGAACGGATTTGAGAGCTGTCATGATCTTATTTTGCCACTCTAATGGCCCAATTCTAACATTCGTCCCCCGTTTCGGCTAGCACTCATGCGAATGTTAGAATTAAAGGACCATCAGCAAATATAAAGTTTCCAGTGGAGTTTGGATTTGACATTCGCTCGCGAAGCCGCGGCTGGCGGGGAGCGAATGTCAAATCCACTCCACCGGGGTTACGACAGGCTGCGCTGCATCACCAGCGCGTTCAATTCCTCGCCGCTTGAATCCTTATAATAACGCTCGCGGCGGCCGACCGTGCGAAAGCCGGCTCTTTGATAAAGCGCGCAGGCCGGGCGGTTGTTTTCCTCGACCTCAAGAAAAACCGTTTTCAGCCCGTGCCCGGCGAGATAACCCAGATGCGTGCGAAGCAGATCGCGCGACAGGCCGCGTCCGCGTCGCGTCGAATCGATGGCCACCGACAGGATTTCCGCTTCATCCCCGGCGGTGCGCGAGATGATGAAGCCCGCGATGGTTTTGCCGATGCGCAAACGGTGCGCCAGCACATTTCGCTCAATGAGCAATTGCTGGAATTCACCCGCGCTCCAGCCGCGATGAAACGATTCGCGGTGCAGCCGCGAAAGAACCTGAGCATCGCGCAGCGTAGCGGGTTCGACGACGGGTATTCCAGACGCGAAGAGATTTGGAAACAGACGCGCGAGAAATTCCGGCAACGCAGCCATCTTCAGTCCGTCACGCTATCGCGGGGCTCGCCCGCCATGATCGCGGCGGATGCGCTTGGCTTGGCGTCTGGCGCGCGAAGATAAAACGGCCGCGCCGGGGCGGCGGCAGGATTGGCCGCGGCACCGACCCACGCGACCCATGAGATATCGGGTCCCGGCTGCGGGTCAGTGGAAACCGGCGGTGCGCAATAATCCGGCCAGCGGCCAGCAAGAATTTCCGCAGCGTTGCCCGCAAGGCGTGGACTGCCGAATCGCGCCGCGCGTGTCGCCTCGTCGATCGGCACCACCGCCGGTTTGATAAGCGTCGCGCCATTGCCGGAGAATGTCTGGCAGTAAACATGATCGTGGCGCGCATCGATGGCGACGATGATCGGGCTGTCGGCTTTTTCGTTCACCAAAGGCGCTGCAAAGGCCGACAGCGTGCTGACCCCGACCACGGGCCGCGCGGCGGCGAGCGCGAAGCCGCGCGCGGCGGAAATCCCAACGCGCAATCCGGTGAAACTGCCGGGGCCTGTCGTCACCGCGATCCTGTCCAGCGCTTCGAAACCGCCGGCGAATTTATCCATCACGCGGCCGATCAGCGGCATCAAGGCTTCGGCATGCCCGCGCTGCATCGGCAACACTTCTTCGGCGCGCAGCGTTTTGCTGTCGGTGTCCAGCACCGCGGCAGCGCAGTAACCGAGCGCGGTATCGATGGCGAGCACAAGCATGGAAACGTCTTATCACTAAGAAAAACGGAAATCTGTTCGTGAAGCTATTAAAATGTCGCTCTTCTCATACCGATGTCATCGCCGGGCTTGACCCGGCGATCCAACCCTTCGAGGGCAATCTCTTCAAGGCAAATGGATTGCCGGGTCAAGAGGGCGTTCACGCCCGTCTTCGACGGGCTATGCCCGGCAATGACGATTTCAGATGGTAAGGGGACCGGGAAAACCCGGCCTCCTCACATCGGCCGCACTTCGACGACATCCGGCACGAAATGCTTGAGCAGGTTCTGGATGCCGTGCTGAAGCGTCGCGGTGGAAGAGGGGCAACCGGCGCAGGAGCCCTTCATGTCGAGATAGACCACGCCTTCCTTGAAGCCGCGGAAGGTGATGTCGCCGCCGTCCTGCGCGACGGCAGGGCGCACCCGCGTCTCGATCAGGTCCTTGATGATCTCGACCGTCTCGGCGTCGGCCTCGTTGAAGAACTCGTCTTTATGAACGCTGTCGTCGGCGGCCTCGCCATCGGCAAGCAGCGGCACGCCGGACATATAATGTTCCATGATGACGCCGAGGATCGACGGCTTGAGATGCTGCCAGTCGCTGCCGTCCTTGGTCACGGTGACGAAATCGGAGCCATAAAATACGCCGGTCACGCCCGGCACCTCGAACAATTTGGCGGCGAGCGGTGAGCGCGCGGCGCTGTCGCGGTCCGCGAATTCCATGGTGCCGCTGTCGAGCACGGCGCGTCCGGGAATGAATTTCAGGGTGGCGGGATTAGGGGTCGCTTCGGTCTGGATGAACATTTTTGTCTCCGGCGCATCGCCGGTTCAAGGCCGGCGCGTACGGGTTAAAAGTATCTCGCTTGTAACAGATGGCGGCGAAAAAAGCACGATCAAGGGGGAAGGTTTCCTTGTCGTCCCCGCGCAGGCGGGGACCCCGTCTGGATCATCCTTCATCTATTGGGAATTCAGCACATGTATGGATCCCCGCGATATGTCATCACGACAACCCGTCGATTTCCCCGTCGCTCAAATTACCGGGAACGATCACCAGCGGAATCGGGAACGTTCCGGCGGATTTCGCCAGCGTGGTGATGACGGGGCCGGGGCCTTCGGCGCCGGTTCCCGCCGCCAGCACCAGCATGCAGATGTCGGCATCCTTGTCGATCACATCGAGAATCTGCGTTGCCGGGTCGCCCTCGCGGATCGCGCGCTCCGGCGCGAGAGCGGCGATGGCATAAGCACGCCCGGCGGCGCGGTCGATCGCGGCGTTCGCGTCGGTCTCGGCTTCGGCGCGCATGATTTCGGCGACGCCGAGCCATTGCTGATTGAGATCGCCGGTCTCGATCACCCGCAGCATCACCACGCCGCCGCCCGTGCGCACCGCCCAGCGGCTGGCGTAATACACCGCGCGCTCCCATTCAGGCGTGTCGTCAACGAGCACGAGACATTTCGGCGTGTGGCCGGATTCGTAAGCGCGCCGCTGTGTGCCCATGCCTGCCTCCCGTTCGACGGGTGGCATGCTGCCATGGCGAACGGTCCATCGACAAGCGACGGCATCCCAAATCAGGAAGAAGAATATTGTTACGAAAAAATCTCGCTCGTCATGCCCGCGCTTGTCGCGGGTATCCACGTCCTTGCAATACCCGTTTGAAGATGTGGATGGCCGGGACATAGGCGAGCGGAAGCGACGCCGTTCTTCGAACGGCTGTGCCCGGCCATGACAATACATTCAATTATTTCTTGCGGATGAATCCGACGATGTCTTTCACCGCATTCATCGTCTCAGTGGCGATGATCCGCGCGCGATCGGCGCCGTCCGCCAGCACCGAGTCGACGTAAGCCGTATCCGCGGTCAGTTTCTTCATCTCCGCGCCGATCGGCCCGAGTTTTTCGACCGCGAGGTCCACCAGCGTCGATTTGAAGCTGGAGAATTGTCCGCCGCCGAATTCGCGCAGCACGTCGGCTTTGGTGCGTCCTGACAGCGCCGCGTAGATGCCGACGAGATTGTCGGCCTCGGGACGCGCTTCCAGCCCCTTTTCCTCCGACGGCAGCGGCTCCGGATCGGTCTTTGCCTTGCGGATTTTCTGCGCGATGTTGTCGGCATCGTCGGTGAGATTGATGCGCGAATAATCCGACGGATCGGACTTCGACATCTTCTTAGAGCCGTCACGCAGCGACATCACGCGCGTCGCCGGGCCGGCAATCAGCGGCTCAGGCTGCGGGAAGAATTTCTCATCGAAGCCATGCGCGCGAATGGAGTCGGAAAAATCGTTGTTGAATTTCTGCGCGATGTCGCGCGCCAGTTCCAGATGCTGCTTCTGGTCCTCGCCGACGGGAACATGCGTGGCGCGATAGACCAGAATGTCGGCCGCCATCAGGTTCGGATAGGCGTAAAGGCCGACCGATGCGCTCTCGCGGTCCTTTCCCGCTTTCTCCTTGAACTGGGTCATGCGGTTGAGCCAGCCGAGCCGCGCCACGCAATTGAACACCCACGCCAGTTCGGCATGTTCGGCGACCTGGCTCTGGTTGAACACGATGTGCTTTTTCGGATCGACGCCGGAGGCGATGAAGGCGGCGGTGACTTCGCGGATGTTGCGCGTCAGCTCATTCGGGTCCTGCCACACCGTGATGGCATGCAGATCGACCACGCAATAGAGGCAGTTATAAGCATCTTGCAATTTGACGAAATTGACGATCGCGCCAAGGTAGTTGCCGAGGTGCAGATTGCCCGTCGGCTGGACGCCTGAAAAAACCCGCTCAATCGGCATGAAAATAGTCCCGAAAATCAGTTCAGAGGCTTCGCCCTGTTCGGCGGCCTGTGTAGCCGTTTGGGCTTTATGCGTGCAAGCGCAACCCGACATCAATTTTGCGGATTAGTCTTTCGGCTCGCGTTCGCGCAGGCCGACGATGGCCTCGCCCCAGCTCACGACGCCGAACAGATCGAGCAGCAGGCCGTAGAGCGAGATGCCGGCCGCCACCAGCCCGCCGAGAATGGTGAGCTGCGCGACAAAGGCGGCGTTCTCCATCACCGGCGCGACGAAGATGTCCGAGGTCAGCAGCGTCGCTCCCATGATGGCGGCGCAGGCCACGATACGCGGCAGCCGCCGC
>DASWQB010000377.1:0-1510 GCA_036398335.1 Afipia sp.
ACCACGCCGACGCTCGCCATCGCAGCCTTCGCGCCGCGATGGACGGAGCGTCGCGATCCAAGCCAATCGGAGACTGAGTGATGACGATACAATCTTCTTCCGGCGTTCCGACGCCATCCAACGGCACCCAGCTTACGCTGATCGCCTTCATTCGAGCCAAGAAAGGAATGGGCGACGAACTCGGGCGGCGCCTTTGGACGCTTGCCGAGCCGGCCCGCGCCGAGCCTGGCAACATCAACTATGACCTGCATCGCTCGAACGAGGATCCCGACGTCTGGGTCCTCTACGAGAATTGGAAGGACGCGTCCGACCTGACCGCTCATTTTGAGCTGCCGTACATGAAGGCGTTCGTCGCCGCGCTTCCTGAAGTTCTCGAAGGCGAGATGGATCTGCGCCGCTGCGCGATGGTCACCACCGTCGCTGCGAAATCCTGACCATCTGCGCTGTCGCCGAGCATCTGGCGCGTCTCTCATCGCTTGTAGAAGGAATGCCTCCGTGAAACTGTTCGAAACCGTCCCACTCCGCAGCGTGAAGCTGCGCAACCGTCTCGCCGTTTCCCCGATGTGCCAATACTCCGCACAGGATGGATTCGCGAACGACTACCACCTCATTCACCTTGGCCGCTTCGCCATGGGGGGCTTTGGCCTTGTTATGGTCGAGGCTACCGCCGTTCTTCCGGAAGGTCGCATCACGCATGGCGACCTCGGCCTCTGGTCGGACGCTCAGATTGAGGGTCTCGCGCGCATCGCCACGGCGCTCAAGGCATCTGGTGCCGTCGCAGCCATACAACTCGCCCATGCGGGGCCGAAGGCGGCAAGCCAGCGTCCCTGGGAAGGCAACGGATCGCTGTCCCAGGCCGACTTCGATCGCGGAGAATATCCGTGGCCTGTCGTATCCGCCTCCGACAAGCCCTATGCGGACGGTTGGCTGAAGCCGACCGCGCTGACGCGCGACATGATGGACAAAGTGAAGGCCGCGTTCGTCGCGTCAACGAACCGCGCTCTCGCCGCCGGTTTCGACGTGGTGGAAGTGCATTGTGCGCATGGATATCTGCTCAACAGCTTCCTGTCGCCTGTGACCAACAACCGGTCGGATGCATTCGGCGGCGATCTTGAAGGCCGCATGCGCTTTCCGCTGGAGGTGGTGGAGGCGGTGCGCAATGCGTGGCCTGACGACAAGCCGTTGTTCGTTCGCGTGTCCGCGGTCGATGGCCTTCGCGAAGGCATGTCGATCGATGACACGGTCGAGTTCGCGCGGCGGCTGAAGATGTTAGGCGTGGACATCGTTGACTGCTCCTCGGGCGGAATCGCGCCGCGTTACGAATATCCGTCCAGCTATGGCTATCAGGTGCCCTACGCTTCGCGCGTGCGCGCAGAGGTCGGGGTAGGCACCATGGCTGTCGGGCTTATCGTCGACGGACCGCAGGCTGAGGCGATCGTCGCCGAGGCGCGCGCGGATATCGTGGCAATCGGGCGTGAAGCGCTGGTCGATCCCAACTTCCCGCTTCACG
>DASWQB010000378.1:0-6166 GCA_036398335.1 Afipia sp.
GGAATGAATAATGTGCGGCTCGAAATCGGATTCGGCGGCGGCGAACATCTGATCGCCGAGGCACTGACGCATCCGCAAACCGGATTCATCGGCTGCGAGCCTTACGTCAACGGCATGGCGAAAATACTGGCGCAGATCGAGGCGCGCGGCGTCTCCAACATTCGCCTGTTCGCCGGAGATGCCGCCGAACTCGTCGCATGGGCTTCGCCCGGTGCGCTGTCGCGGATCGACCTGATCCACCCCGATCCCTGGCCGAAACGCCGCCACTGGAAGCGCCGCTTCGTTCAGGATGCGACGGTCGAGGCCATGACGCGCGTACTGCGCGATGAAGGCGAGTTTCGCTTCGTCTGCGACATCGACGATTACAGCGCATGGACGCTGGCGCACCTGATGCGCTCACGAAACTTCATATGGACCGCGGAGCGGGCGGACGACTGGCGCAATCCGTGGCCTCGCTACACCATGACGCGCTATGGCGCGAAGGCGACGCGCGAGGGCCGCAAGGCGGTGTATCTGATTTTCAGGAAAGCCAACGCGTGATCGAGCGAAGTTAGATCAACGTCATTGCGAGAAGCGTCAGCGACGATGAAACTGATCGAAACTCAATAATTCCGCTTACGCGGACTTGTTGGTTTCCCGCGCGCGCCAGAAGGCCAGCACGCGCTGCGCGGTGGTGGACGACAGCCGCTCGAAATTCACTCGCGCTTCCTCAATATCCGGCGGCGAGGGCACCTTGCCGGGACCGAGCCTGAGCACGATCAACGCCCGCACCGTCGCCCATTCCAGACCGATCGCCCGGCCGAGAATCAGGATCGGATCATAACGGTCGCTGACGATCAGCCGGTCCACCGCGCCGATCCGCACGCCCGTCATGGCCGAAAGCGCGGCAACCGCTTCCTCATATTGATGACTTTTGGCGAAGCCCAGGATCGCGGCTTCGTTCAATTCGCCCTTGCGATGCAGAACCAGAATGGCGCGCTGCGCGGGCGCGAAATCGCGCTTCACAAGCTGGGCGTTCGGCGCGGAGGAAATCTCGATCATCGCCATGTTGATGGCGGCGCGCTGCTTCGGCTTGGCAATGTCGAACAGGCGGCGGCGGACGATGTCGACAGACTTGCTCAGCAGTTCCTTGAGCGAATGCGAGGAAATATCCTCGCGCTGACCGACCGCGAGCGCCAGCATGCCGTCGTCAGCCGCCCGCTTGATAAGCCCGGAATAGCCGACCTCGGAAAATTGGGCCCCGGCATTGCGCGCGACGGTGCGCACCACATCGCGATCGCCGCGACGCAGGATCACGTCGGTGACGAGCGGCGAGAGCGTCTCGCGCTCGGAAATGGCGGCGAGATGCGACTGCCCCTTCATGCGCGCGATATCGATCAGGGTCGGCTCGTCGATCAGCGGCGAATGGGTCAGAATCGGACCGGCGACCCGGATCTCATCTTCATGCGCGAGATGATTGACCACGGACGGTGGCGCATTGCTGAGCGGCGCCAGCTGCCCGGCGAGATCGGCCCGGGTTCCAACTTCGGTCGACGCGATCAAGCCCGTGAGAATGTCATCGAACAGCGCAACGTGCTGGGTTTCGAAATATCCCGCGCCTTGCAAAAACAAACTGGCGATGCGCGAAATCGCCTCCGCCCGCTTTTCGGCGGTGCCGTGCTTGACGATATCGTCGAGTTCAGGAATGAGCGACGGAGCGGTTGCCATGACCTGCCGGTTGTCTCTGCGCATCGTGCGGTACGCGGCGGCAATCTAAAGGCCGGCAGGTGAAGGAACGGTTAGCCCCAGCCCGATAAACGTTGCAATTAAGCTTTTTCTTGATGATCGATGGCCTTGCCGGAACTGCGCCAAGCCGCTATATTCCTGCCAACAAATCAATTCTCATACGATCGCGTAGGAGAGTGGGCCCCTCGGGACCCGCTCTTTTTTATTACCCGCGCATGCTGGTGTATGGCCCGCACGCGCTCAACGTACGAACCAAACATCTTGACCCTGACCATGACAGAACCCGACGCGCATGATGGAGCCGACCTGCTTGCCGAACCCCGGCTTGTCGTCGAGCCGGGCGTCGGTGCGCGCGTCGCTTCTGTTGCCACCCCGGTGCTGGAGAGCATGGGCTACCGGCTGGTGCGCATCCGCATTTCGGGCGAGGCCGGCTGCACCGTGCAGATCATGGCCGAGCGGCCCGACGGCACCATGTTGATTGACGATTGCGAGGCGATTTCAAAAGCCCTCTCGCCGGTGATGGATGTCGCCGATCCCGTCCAGCGCGCCTATCGGCTGGAGATTTCCTCGCCGGGCATCGACCGCCCGCTGGTGCGCCGCACGGATTTCGAGCGCTACACCGGACATCTGGTGAAGATCGAAATGGCGGTTCCGCATGACGGCCGCAAACGTTTTCGCGGCATCCTGGAAGGTGTCGAAGGCGGTCACATCCGCGTCGTGCGCGATGATGCCAAAGTCGGCGATCACAAAGGCGCCCATCCGGCTGAGGTATCGCTCGCGCTCGAAGACATCGCCGATGCGCATCTCGTGCTGACCGATGAACTGATCGCCGAATCCATGCGGCGCGGCCGCGATGTCGAACGCGACGCGCTCGAGAGCGAAGGCCTCATTCCGCCGCCGCCGCCGCACGCCAAAAAGGCACGCGAGCAGCGCGACCTTTCGAAGATCGTCAAACCGAAGTCAAAGGCGGCCAAGAAAGCCCTGAAGAAACCCTTGCCGCAAAACACCAAGGCCCACCGGCTCGCCGCACAACAAGCCAAGCGCGCGGCCGCATCCAATTCCACCGAAGGAGAGTAACCATGGCCGCTGTCAGCGCCAATAAACTCGAACTGCTCCAGATCGCCGACGCCGTCGCGCGGGAAAAATCGATCGACCGCGGAATCGTGATCGCCGCGATGGAGGATGCCATCGCCAAGGCGGCCCGCGCCCGCTACGGCAGCGAGACCGACGTGCATGCGGAGATCGACGGCAAGAAAGGCGAGCTTCGCCTGTCGCGCCACATGCTGGTGGTCGAGGCGGTCGAGAATTCGGCCAACCAGATTTCGCTGAAGGACGCGCAGAAAGCCAATCCCGGCGCGCAGGTCGGCGACACCATCGCCGACACTTTGCCGCCGCTGGAATATGGCCGCATCGCCGCGCAATCGGCCAAGCAGGTGATCGTGCAGAAGGTGCGCGAAGCCGAGCGCGACCGGCAATATCAGGAATTCAAGGATCGCATCGGCGAGATCGTCAACGGCATCGTCAAGCGCGTCGAGTATGGCAGCGTGATCGTCGATCTGGGACGCGGCGAAGCCATCATCCGCCGCGACGAGATGCTGCCGCGCGAGGTATTCCGCAACGGCGACCGCGTGCGCGCTTACATCTTCGACGTGCGCCGCGAAACGCGCGGGCCGCAGATTTTCCTCTCGCGCACCCATCCGCAGTTCATGGCGAAACTGTTCGCGCAGGAAGTTCCTGAAATCTACGACGGCATCGTCGAGATCAAGGCTGTCGCCCGCGATCCGGGCTCGCGCGCCAAAATCGGCGTTATCTCACGCGATTCCTCGGTCGATCCGGTCGGCGCCTGCGTCGGCATGCGCGGTTCGCGCGTGCAGGCGGTGGTCAATGAATTGCAGGGCGAGAAGATCGACATCATCCCGTGGTCGCCGGATATCGCGACCTTCGTGGTCAACGGTCTTGCGCCCGCCGAAGTTTCGAAAGTTGTCATCGACGAAGACCGCGAACGCATTGAAGTCGTGGTGCCAGATACCCAATTATCCCTTGCGATCGGCCGCCGCGGGCAAAACGTGCGTCTGGCGTCGCAATTGACCGGCTGGGACATCGATATCCTGACCGAGCAGGAAGAATCCGAGCGCCGACAGGCCGATTTCGAAAACTCGACGCGCGTCTTCATGGAAGCGCTCAATGTCGACGAGGTCGTCGGTCAGTTGCTGGCGTCGGAAGGCTTCAGTTCGGTCGAGGATCTGGCTCTGGTCGATCCGCGCGAACTGACCAGCATCGAGGGTTTCGATGATGAGACCGCCTCCGAGCTGCAAAGCCGCGCCAAGGAATATCTTGAACAGCTTGATGCCGAACTCGAGGCCAAGCGAAAGGAACTGGGCGTGGACGATAATCTGAAGACGGTGCCCGGCGTGACCGCGAAAATGCTGGTGAAGTTCGGCGAAAACGACATCAAGAACGTCGAGGACCTTGCCGGCTGCGCCACCGACGATCTGGTCGGCTGGGTGGAGCGCAAGGACGGCGAGACCACCAAGCATCCGGGCATTCTGGATGCGAGCGAAATCTCGCGCGAAGACGCCGAGACGCTCATCATGCAGGCCCGCGTCGTCGCCGGCTGGATCACCGAAGCCGACCTCCACAAGCCGGCCGCGGAAGAAGTTTCGACCGAAGAAAATCCGGCTTAAGACCATGATGCCAAAACGTGTGAAGCGGTTTTCGGACCCCATCATGGTCCAAGGTTAGAAGGACAATGCCCAACGCATGCTTGCCATCGCCGACCCAGCGGACCTTGACGACGGACCCCGGACAAAATCCGGGACCGAACGGATGTGCGTGGTCACGCGGCAGGTCAAGCCGACCTCTGAGCTGATCCGGTTAGTGCTCTCGCCGTCGGGCGAGGCGGTGCCGGATCTGAAACGCAAGCTGCCGGGCCGTGGTCTTTGGGTTTCGCTCTCGCGCATATCCGTGGCGGAAGCGGCCAAACGCGGGCTGTTCGCCAAGGGCTTCAAATCCGCCGTCAAGAATTCGGCCTCGCTGGCCCTCGACACGGAAGCATTATTGGTGCGAAGCGTCGTTGACGCGCTGGCGATGGCGGCCAAGGCCGGCCAGGCCGTATCGGGTTTCGGCAAGGTCGAGGACGCGATCAAGGGCGGCCGGGCAGCGGCGCTTCTCCATGCACATGAGGGCGCGGCGGACGGCATCCGCAAGCTGGATGCGGTTTTACGGCAGCAAACCGGCAATTTATCCGGGTTTCCGGTCATAAATGACCTCACCGGAGACGAATTGGATTTGGCGCTGGGGCGGTCAAATGTGATACATGCTGCCCTGCTTGCAGGTCCGGCGGCCAAGACTTTTCTCGCCCGTTGTCAGACGCTTCATCGGTTCCGGCAAAACGCCGAAGCCGGAACAGTCGGCCGAACGGGCGCGCACCACCAAGGCGACCCTCACGCTTGAATGGGACGCCTGGACCTAAAGCATACGAACGAGATTGGACTGTTGAATGACTGATACCAAGAATCCTGGCGACAAAACGCTGAGCGTCGGTACGAAAACTCTGTCGCTGAAGCCGCGCACAGAGACCGGCGTCGTGCGCCAGAGTTTCAGTCATGGCCGCACCAAGTCGGTCGTGGTGGAGAAAAAGACCAAACGGCGGCTCGCTGGCGATCCTGTCGAGGTGGCCGCACCCGCGCCAGCCGCGCCCGCGCCCGTTAAACCCGCCGCGCCTGTCCGCCCTGCCCCCGAAGCCAAAGCGCACCCGGCGCGCAATTCCGGCGTCGTGCTGCGCACGTTGACGAATGACGAGCAGAGCGCGCGCGCCAGCGCCCTTGCGGACGCAAAAATCCGCGAGGAAGAAGAGCGCCGCGCCGCCGAGGCCGAAGCAGCCCGCCGCAACACCAAGGAATACAAAGAGCAGGCCGAACGCGAAGCCGCCGAAGCCCGCAAGAAGGCCGAGGAAGAACGCCACCGCGCCGAGGAAGAAGCAAAGGCCCGCGCCGAACGCGAGGCCAACAAGCGCACCGAAGCCGCCGCAAAAACTGCCGCCGCTGCCGCAAAGCCAGGCGCACCGCCTGCACGCGCGCCCGGTGTCGCAGCCGACGCATCCGATGAGGATGAAGGTCCGCGCCTGGTCCGCCGTGGTCCCGGCGGCGCCGCCCGCCCCGTGATCGCGCCGAAAGTCACCGCGAAGCCCGCGCCCGCCAAACAGCGCGGGCGCCTGACGCTGGCCACCGCGCTCAACGCCGACGACGTGCGCGAACGCTCGATCGCCTCGTTCCGCCGCCGCACCCAGCGCCTGAAGGGTCATGCCTCGAACGAGCCGAAGGAAAAGCTGATCCGCGAGGTCGTCATTCCCGAGGCGATCACGATTCAGGAACTGGCCAACCGCATGGCCGAGCGCGCCGTCGACGTGATCCGTTTGCTGATGAAGCAAGGCCAGATGGTG
>DASWQB010000379.1:0-3133 GCA_036398335.1 Afipia sp.
CACTGATCAGCCGTTTACCTATAGCATCCACACTCTTTTCCCCGAAGCACCCGAATAGCCACCGCAGATAAGCTGAACTCGCGATGCAAACAAATAATCAAATCAAGCCGTCCGTAACGGCTGATCGAACACAATGCGGCCGACCATAAATCGACCTTAAGCCAGGTGAAAGACCGGCGCGCGCTGTGAAGACTTTGTGAAAATGGCTCTGACTAGCGAAACCACAGGCCAACGCAACCTCCGCGATCGTCAGATTCGGAGTGAGAAGGAGCCGTCTTGCTCTGTCGATCCGGCGATCCAGCAACCATTGGGCGCGGGCGATGGCGAGCTCAGTCGCTTGCGCCTCGTCAAGCCGCGCGACGCCTTGCTGAGCATCACCGCGCAGCGCGTCGCCTCGGGCGCGGATCATATTCTCGGCGCCATACCGATGTCCTCGCCGATTGCGGCTCGACGAGGATAATCACCGGCCCAGCCAAATTCTCGCGCATCTTGGCCTTGTCTGTCCCGGACAATATTCCGCCTGTTCCATTATTGTGACGTCGCGGTGCTGGCCAATTCAACGGAAACAGGATCGGTCAAGCTATTTCTGTAGATGATAGACAAAATCCCGGCGCGCCTGCTCTATCACGGTGCTAGGCCGTATGCTTGGGATTGAATGCTGAACAAATGACTTTTTCGCTTTATTCGAGTGAGTCCTGAAATGACCGACACGCCCGCAGCCACAAATCCTTTGCCTGCGCCAGCCAAGCCACCAGCGCCTGCTGGACTGCTTGGCAATCCAACAGCGCGCCGCCTTGCCATTCCGCTCGCATGCGTGATTGCCGCCGTGACCTTCGTGGTGCTGGCCACGCTGCGCTGGGACGCATGGGTCGGCGCGGAGCGAATCCAGACCACCAATGATGCCTATGTCCGTGCTGATCTGACACAATTGTCCAGCCGCGTGGCCGGCCAGGTGCTGGTCGTCGCGGTTTCCGACTATCAGCGCGTCAAGGCCGGGGATTTGCTGGTCCAGATCGATCCGGCCGATTACGAAGCGCAGGTGGCACAAGCGCAAGCCGCTGTCGAAGGTGCGCAGGCTGCCTTGGACAATTTGAACAATCAGGTCGAATTGCAATACGCCACCATTGCCCAGTCCGAAGCGCAACTGACGTCGGCCCAGGCGACCGAGGTTGAGGCGCAGCAGGAAAAGGACCGCCAGCAATCGCTGACCCAAACCCAATCCGGTACCCTGCAGCGGCTCCAGCAGGCCGTCGCCAGTCTGGGCAAGGCTCAGGCCGATGTGCTTGCCGGCCGTGCATTGATCGCCGCACAGAAACATCAGCTTGAGGTCCTGAACGGCACCAAGAAACAACGCGCGGCGGATGTGATGGCGGCGAAAGCTACGTTGAGAACCGCACAACTTCGGCTAGGATATACGCGGATCATCGCGCCGTTCGACGGCGTGGTCGGCGCGCGGCAGGTGCAGCCGGGCGATTACGTTAATATCGGCAGCAATCTCTTCAACGTGGTGCCGCTGCCGAATGTCTATGTCACCGCCAATTACAAGGAAATCCAGCTGACGCGGGTCAAGCCCGGCCAGCCGGTCGAGGTCACCATCGATACCTTCCCGGGGCAGGTGCTGCGCGGCCGCGTCGCACGCATTTCACCCGCCAGCGGATCACAATTCGCGCTGCTGCCGCCGGACAATGCCACCGGCAATTTCACCAAGGTGGTGCAGCGCATCCCGCTGCGGATCGAATTCGAGAAGGGCCAGCCCTTGCTCGACAGCCTGTTGCCGGGCATGTCGGCAGTGACGCGGATCGACACCGAGGGTCCGATGGCGGCCGTGAGCGCGCCTTCGACCCCGGAGGCCAAGAACGGTGGCTGACACCAAAATCGTCGCCAGCGGGCCGGTTTCGGTCGGAACGGCTGTCGTTCATCCGCTATTGGCGGTGATAGCCGTACTTCTCGGTGCGTCGATGGCCAACATCGACAGCCGGATGTTCACCGTCGGATTGCCGGACATCAGGGGCGTGTACTCGCTCAGTTTCGACGAGGGCGCTTGGCTGAGCACGGCCTCGACCGCCTCGCAGATATTTATCGCACCCGCTGTCGCTTGGCTCGCCACCGTGTTCGGACTGCGGCGCATCCTTGGAATACCGAGTCTCGTCTTCGTCGCGGTCTCGTTCGCGTTGCCGTTCGTGCGCAATTACGAAATGCTGTTTGCCCTCACCATCATCCACGGCCTCCTGATCGGCACGTTCGTGCCGGCGACGCTAATGATCATCTTCCGCAATCTGCCGATGCAGTGGTGGCTGCTGGCAATTGGAATCTACGCCTTGCGTGTCGGTTTCTCGATCAATTTCGGCGTCGCCATGGTCGGGCTCTACGTCAACACCATCGGCTGGCAATGGCTGTACTGGCAGGATGCAATCGTCGCGCTGATAATGGGGTTCATGGTCTTTCTCGGCGCGCCGCGAGAGCCGGTCAACACCAAGCTTCTGGAAAGCGCGGACTGGGGTGGCATGCTGCTGCTCGGCACCGGCATCGCCATGATTTATGCCGGGCTCGATCAGGGCAACCGGCTGGACTGGCTGAATTCCGGAACCGTGATCGCGATGCTCATCAGCGGCACAGTCCTGATGGTCGCCTTCTTCGTCAACGAGGCCGTGGTGCGCGATCCCTGGGCGAATGCAAGCGTACTGTTCTCGCGCAATATCGGCTTAACGATGATTGTCATCGTGCTCTACACCCTGACCAGCCTGTCGAACACCACGCTGGCTCCGAATTTCCTGTCTACCATTGCCCAACTCCGTCCCGAGCAGACTGGGAAGCTGTTCCTCATCTACGGCGTGCTGCCGATGGCGGTTAGCTTCCCCCTGTCGATCTATCTGCTCCGGCGGATCGATCTGCGGATCGTGCTGATGATTGGTCTGGCCGCGTTTGCCGCCGCCGCCCTGCTCGGCACCCAGATCACAAATGCATGGGGGCCTGGCGACTTCATTCCTGTCGTGCTCCTGCAATCGCTGGGGCAGGTTTTCACCTTGCTGCCGCTCATTCTCGTGACCCTGGCCAACTCCGACCCACGGCGCGCCACAGCCTTCGCCGCCTATATTCAGATTCTCCGACTCGGCGGCGCTGAAATCGGTGTAGC
>DASWQB010000380.1:0-6388 GCA_036398335.1 Afipia sp.
GGTTCGATCCTATCGCGAAGGCTTACGTTCGTGCGAACGAGCCGTACAGCCGCGGCGGTGTAACGTCTGCACAGGAACAATGGGCCACTCAACATGGTTGGGCGGTAGCCGCAGCGTCCTGGAAAGGCATGTATCGGCCGGACGGCGGATCGTCGCTCTTCCTCGCGGCCGACGCTTCGAAGGGCTATTCGCTGGGGCCGATCATGTCGAGGCTCGCTGAGACGCCCGCACCAATCGTGGTTGCAAATTGGGACGGCGAGTCAATGCCCTTCCTGCCGCAATTTATCAGTCCAGGTCGTTTGGCCGAGATCGATGGAAGAGCGGCTGCGCCGAAATCCCAACAGCGGCCTCGCGGGACCAACAACTCAGTTGAATATAGTATGTTCCTGTCGGGGACGCCGCGCCGGCCCAACGCACGAATGCCGGTCGAAGGGCACAAGGCGGCCGGGCGGCTTTTGAAGTCCGTGCTGATTGGTACGCGCCAGCGCGCCGGAGTCTACCGTCGGGTGGATGCAATCCGCTGCGAACTCGATAACTGGGTCCAGTGTGAGTACAAACGCAACGAGCTGTCGGATGAAGTCTTCTTCGACCTCTACTATCATGAGCTATCGAAGGATGATCCGCTCGCCGCGCTAGCCGTCGACCGCGATCGGCACGTCGCCAGCCTTACTGAGGTCGCGGCGACGCTCGTTCGCCACTATCCCGAATGTCCGCCGCTCCGTGCTCTGTTGAAGAAAGCGGATCTTGCGATCGCCTCTCTTCGCGCTTGGAATTAGTCCTAGTGTGAAAACGCGAACGTCGACCGTGTTGTCTAACGATGTGCAGCGCCAACTATCGACTGGCGAAGTTTGCTGTGAGTTCTATCCTTCAAACGCTCCTCGTTGAAACGTTTGATGGCGATCGTTGGCGATAGAGTGTTTTTTCGAGCGTTCAAAATACCCTCGTAGAATCAACAGTGAAGAAATTTGACGGCATGGTCGGCGGAGCTTTGAAGCGAGCATAAAAAAAGACGCTGTTGTTACAGCGTCTTGAGCAAGCAATTAATTATTGAGTGGGAATAAAATAAAATGGCACGCGTGCGTTGTATCACCGAGATGGGCATGGGCGTTGACGTTCATGGCAAGGATGGCACCAAGGCAGCGAGGCGCGCGGTCTCGGATGCGCTCCGCCACTCAAGCCTCAGCTTCTTTCCGCTGGTTGGAAAAACGCGCGACGATATGTTCGTCGATGTCACCGTCGCCGTGCCCGATCCGAGCGGTGTCGATACGGCAGCCGTCGCCAAGGAATTGCCGTACGGCAAGATCACCGTCAAAGCGGTCAAAGGCGGGCTGGAAGTCCCGTACGAAGGCGGCGATTCCATCCTGATCGCGAATGCCGCCGTGATTGTTTACATCGACGACGACAAACTCTAAATCGCCGCGTCAGAGCCGAAATCAGCAGGGGTAAGTGAGCGGTGAGCGTCACGATCTACGGCATCAAGAACTGCGATACCATGAAGAAGGCGCGTGCGTGGCTCGATGCGCACGATGTTGATTACGCGTTTCACGACTACAAGACTACGGGCATCGACAAGGAACGGCTCGCGCGCTGGAGCAAAGACGTCGGCTGGGAAACCCTTCTCAACAAAGCCGGCACGACATTTCGCAAATTGCCGGATGCCGACAAGGCGAATTTGACCGAGAAGAAAGCCCTTGCGCTGATGCTGGCGCAGCCATCCATGATCAAGCGGCCGGTTCTCGATCTTGGCCGCAAGCTCGTCGTTGGCTTCAGCACGGATAGTTACGAGAAAGAAGTCGGCAAGGGCCGCTAGGTTTCACACGCCCTCGGCGTGTGGATTGTTTCCCACTCCTTTCAAACGTTCTGATCGAAATCAGGCATGTCAAACCGCGCGGGAAGGATTTCCGGCTGTCATAAACGTGCCATCTGTTCGGCGCGGTTTGTAAGCAGATGAATGAACCGGTGGGAAATGCGGATTTTCTCCGCATGCCTGAGCCTGGTTTTCGCCGTTGCTGCGGTGCAAACGGTCCGGCGGCTTACCGGGTCCGCAGGCAATGTCACTTAGCCGAATGTCGCAGGAGAGTTTGCGTGGGCGACTTGCATAAATCGCAGAACTCGCATCATATTCCGGCGGTTGACCCGAGCTGAAAGATATGTCGAGGCCCCATGTTGCGTTGCGAGTTTGAGGACCATTCCTTTGCCGGTTGATGATTTCATTCTCGAAACGCAAGGACTGACCAAGGAATTCGCCGGCTTCGTTGCGGTGAATGATGTCAATCTGCGAATCCGGCGCGGGACCATTCACGCGTTGATCGGCCCCAACGGTGCGGGCAAGACGACTTGCTTCAACTTGTTGACCAAGTTTCTCAGCCCGACGCGCGGCACGATCTCCTACAACGGCCGTGACATCACGGCGATGAAGCCCGCGGATGTGGCGCGTCTCGGCCTGGTGCGCTCGTTTCAGATTTCGGCGGTGTTTCCCCACTTGACGGCGCTTGAAAATGTCCGCGTCGCCCTGCAGCGCCAGCATGGCAATTCCTTCGATTTCTGGCGCTCCAAATCCGTGCTCGATCATTTCAATACGCGCGCGCATGAATTGCTCGCCGACGTCGGGCTCAGCGAGTTTGCGAAGACGGCGGCGGTTGAAATGCCCTACGGCCGCAAGCGGGCGCTTGAGATCGCCACCACCATGGCGCTCGATCCGGACATGATGTTGCTCGACGAGCCGATGGCCGGCATGGGCCATGAGGACATCGATAAAATCGCCGCACTCATCAAGCGGATTTCCGCCAAGCACACGATCCTGATGGTCGAACATAATCTCAGCGTTGTGTCGAATCTGTCCCATACGATTACCGTGCTGACGCGCGGCCGCGTCCTCGCCGAGGGCGACTACGCGACGTTGTCGCAGGATGCGCGGGTCAAGGAAGCCTATCTGGGAGCCGGCCATGAGTGACGCAAACGCGCGGGCGAATTCCGGCGCAGTGCTGGCCGTCAAAAATCTCGAAGCGTGGTACGGCGAATCGCACATCCTGCACGGCATGAATTTCGATGTGCGTCCCGGCGAGGTCGTCACATTGCTCGGCCGCAACGGCGCGGGCAAATCGACCACGCTGAAGTCGATCATGGGCATTATCGGCAAGCGCAGGGGCTCGATCGATTTCGAGGGCAAGGAGACCATTCGCCTGGCGTCGGACAGGATCGCGCGGCTCGGCGTTGCGTTCTGCCCGGAGGAACGCGGCATTTTCGCCAGCCTCGATGTCAAAGAGAATTTGATGCTGCCGCCGGTTATTCGCGGCGGCGGCATGCCGCTCGAACAGATTTTCGATCTGTTTCCGAATCTGAAAGAGCGTCTCGGCAGCCAGGGCACCAAACTGTCCGGCGGCGAACAGCAGATGCTGGCGATCGCGCGCATCCTGCGGACAGGCTCGCGCTTTCTGATGCTCGACGAGCCGACCGAGGGTCTGGCGCCGGTCATCATCCAGCAGATCGGCCGTATGATCTCGCGCCTGAAGGCGGAAGGATTCACGATTCTTCTGGTCGAACAAAATTTCCGGTTCGCCTCGACCGTGGCTGATCGTTTCTACATTGTCGAACATGGCAAGGTCATCGACGCGTTCGGCATCGCGGACATTCAGGCCAACATGGAAAAGCTGCACAATTACCTTGGCGTCTGAATTTTACATCGGAATTGGAGAGAGACATGAAACACAAAATAGCGGCTTTAATGCTCGGTGCGGCGGTTGTGTTCGGCGCAAGCGCGGGCGCTTTCGCGGACGACAAAAACGTCAAGATCGGCGTGCTCACCGATATGTCCGGCCTTTATTCCGACCTCGGTGGCCCTGGTTCGGTGCTGGCCACACAGATGGCGATTGAGGATTCCGGTCTGACCGCCAAGGGCTGGAAGATCGATGTCATTTCGGGTGACCATCTCAACAAGCCTGACGTCGGCGCCAACCTCGCCCGCCAGTGGTATGACGTCGACAAGGTCGACCTTATCGTCGATACGCCGAATTCCGGTGTTGCGCTTGCCGTGAGCAATGTGACGAAGGAAAAGAACGGCATCTTCATCAATTCGGGCGCGGGTACATCCGACCTGACCAACGCGCAGTGTACGCCGAACACCATTCACTGGACCTACGACACCTACAATCTCGCTCACGGCACCGGCGGCGCGCTGGTGAAGCAGGGCGGCGATACATGGTTCTTCCTGACCGCTGATTACGCTTTCGGCGCAGCTCTCGAGCGCGACACCACTGCGGTCGTCAACTCGTCGGGTGGCAAAGTGCTGGGCAGCGTCAAGCACCCTCTGAACACATCCGATTTTTCTTCGTTCCTGCTCCAGGCGCAGGCTTCCAAGGCGAAGGTAATCGGTCTCGCCAATGCCGGCGGCGATACCTCAAATGCCGTCAAACAGGCCGCCGAATTCGGGATCACCAGCGGTGGCCAGAAATTGGCCGCGCTGCTCACCTTTATCACAGACGTTCACTCGCTTGGATTGAATACCGCGCAGGGCCTGAATTTCACCGAGACTTTCTATTGGGATCTGAATGACGGCACCCGCGCGTTCAGCAAACGTTTCTCCGAGCGTTCGAAGAATAAGGCGGTGCCGAGCATGGTGCATGCCGGCGTTTATTCGGGCGTATCCCATTATCTGAAGGTGCTGGCAGCGGCGAATGGCAACTCGCATGACGGCGCCAAGATCGTGGAAGCCATGAAAGCATTGCCGACCGACGATCCGTTGTTCGGCAAGGGAAGCATTCAGCCGAACGGCCGCAAGATTCATCCGGCTTATCTGTTCGAGGTCAAGAAGCCTTCGGAATCCAAGGGACCGTGGGACTATTACAACCTCGTTTCCACCATTCCAGCCGATCAGGCGTTCACGCCGCTCGACAAGAGCACGTGTCCTCTTTTGAAGAAATAAACGAAATCGCCCGGCGGCTGCTCGCCGCCGGGCGATTTTCCAAATTGGCTTGAACGAGAGAAACGCCCACGATGCAGGCCCTGTACGCCCAGCTTCTTGTCGGACTCATCAACGGCTCGTTTTACGCGCTGCTTAGTCTTGGCCTTGCCGTGATTTTCGGCATGCTCAATATCATCAATTTCGCGCATGGCGCGCTCTATATGATGGGCGCGTTCGTCGCTTATTTCATGCTGGAATATGCCGGGCTAAATTACTGGTGGGCATTGATTTTGGCGCCATTGATCGTCGGTTTGTTCGGCATTTTGCTTGAACGCACCATGCTGCAATGGATCGCGGGGCTCGATCACCTTTACGGACTGCTGCTGACCTTCGGTCTGGCTCTTATCATTCAGGGCATCTTCCAGAATTATTTCGGATCGTCCGGGCTGCCTTATGCGATTCCGAGTCAGCTTCAGGGCGGCGTCAACCTTGGCTTCATGTATCTGCCGATCTACCGCGGCTGGGTCGTGATCTTCTCGCTTATCGTGTGTCTCGCGACCTGGTATCTGATCGAGCGAACCCGCCTCGGCGCCTACCTGCGCGCGGCTACCGAAAATCCAACACTGGTTCGCGCCTTCGGCATCAACGTGCCGCGGATGATTACGCTGACGTACGGTCTTGGTGTCGGCCTTGCCGCGCTGGCAGGCGTGCTGTCCGCACCGATCAACCAGGTTCGGCCGCTGATGGGCGCGGACCTGATTATCGTGGTGTTCGCGGTGGTCGTCATTGGCGGCATGGGTTCGATCATGGGATCGATCATCACAGGCTTTGCGCTGGGCGTGATCGAGGGCCTGACGAAATATTTCTATCCCGAGGCTTCCAACACCGTCGTCTTTGTCTTGATGGTGCTTGTACTCCTCGTGAAGCCGACGGGACTGACAGGGCGGGCACACTGACATGAGCAGCATCACTGGAAATGCCGTGCCAACAAAAGATCGCTCGACAAGTGACGAGATGATCGTGTTCGTGGTGATGGCCGCCGCGCTTTCCATCGTGCCGCTGACCGGGCTGTATCCTTATTTCGTTATGCAGGCGTTGTGTTTTGCGCTGTTCGCCTGTGCGTTCAACCTTCTGCTCGGCTATAGCGGCCTGTTGTCATTCGGCCATTCGATGTTTTTGGGTACCGCCGGGTACGTCTCGGCGCATGCGCTGAAGGTGTGGGGTGTCGCGCCTGAGCTTGGTGTCGTGGCAGGAGTCATTGCGGCTTTCGCGCTCAGCATTGTCACGGGCCTGATCGCAATCCGCCGTCAGGGCATCTATTTCGCGATGATTACGCTGGCGCTGTCGCAGCTTCTGTATTTTGTTTATATCCAGACCCCGTTCACTCATGGCGAGGACGGCATCCAGGGGGTGCCGCAGGGCATGATGTTCGGCGTGCTCGATTTGTCGAACACCAACACACTGTATTACGTCGTGCTGGTGGTCTTC
>DASWQB010000381.1:0-5024 GCA_036398335.1 Afipia sp.
ACTGGAAGTTCTGGCGCGCGAACGTCAGGTTGCGATCGAAGCCAGTTTGCCTCCGGCCCCCGTTCTGATCGCGGGCGACAGCGAAGAGTTGCTGCGTGTGTTCGAAAACCTGATCGAGAACGGCCTGAAGTATGGCGCCTCCGGCGGGCGCGTCGCGGTGACGCTTGGGAAGTCCATTGAAGGGGACGGTCCACCCGAAGTTCGTGTTGCGGTGCGAGATTTCGGTCCCGGAATCGCCCCCGAACATCTGCCCCGTCTGACCGAACGCTTTTATCGTGTCGATGTGGGTGACAGCCGGGCCCAAGGCGGCACCGGGCTTGGATTGTCACTGGTGAAGCATATTCTCAACCGTCATGGTGGGCGTTTACTCATCGAGAGCGTTCCGGGAAAGGGGGCGACTTTCACCGCTTGTTTTCCACTGGTCAGGCCTCCTTCCGACAGCTGAAACACAAGTAAATTCATACTGATAACGACGTCACACGGCTGTCATTTAACCATCATAAAAGCTGCATGACGGGTCCCTAAAGCACCCGCGTGAGCGCAATCGGGCGTCATCCAGCGCTTCGCTCACTTTCATGGAGACAGCCAGTGAATTTCATCAAAACAATCGTCGCTGCCGGCCTTGTCGCCGCATCGACGGCCGCAATGGCGGCTGACATCACCGGAGCGGGTGCGACGTTCCCGTTCCCGATCTATTCGAAGTGGGCTGATGCCTACAAAAAGGACACCGGCAACGGTCTGAACTATCAGTCGATCGGTTCGGGCGCCGGCATCAAGCAGATCCAGGCCAAGACCGTGACTTTCGGCGCGACCGACGCGCCGCTGAAGGCTGACCAGCTCGAGAAGGACGGTCTGGTTCAGTGGCCGATGGTGATGGGCGCGATCGTGCCTGTCGTGAATCTCGAGGGCATCAATGCTGGCGAGCTCGTCCTGTCGGGCGAAGTTCTCGGCGACATCTATCTCGGCAAGATCACCAAGTGGGACGATGCCGCGATCGCCAAGCTCAACCCGAAGCTGAAGCTTCCGTCGGAAGCCATCACCGTTGTCCGTCGTTCGGACGGTTCGGGCACCTCGTTCAACTTCACCGACTATCTGTCGAAGGTGAACGCCGAGTGGAAAACCAAGGTCGGTTCGGGCACCGCTGTTGAGTGGCCTGTCGGCGTCGGCGCCAAGGGCAACGAAGGCGTTGCCGGCAACGTCAGCCAGACCAAGAACTCGATCGGTTATGTCGAATATGCCTACGCCAAGCAGAACAAGCTGACCTTTGCCGCGCTCGTCAACAAGGCTGGCAAGACCGTGCAGCCGACCATCGCTGCCTTCCAGTCGGCCGCTGCGAACGCTGACTGGGCCCATTCGCCTGGCTATTACCAGATCCTGACCGACCAGCCCGGCGAAGCTTCATGGCCGCTCACTGCCGCGACCTTCATCCTGATGCACAAGGAGCCGGTCGATAAGGCGGCGTCCGCCGAAGCCATCAAGTTCTTCAAGTGGGCGTTCGCTCATGGCGGCAAGGCTGCCGAAGAGCTCGACTACATCCCGATGCCGGAATCGGTCGTCAAGCTGATCGAAAAGACCTGGTCTTCGGACATCAAGAGCTAAACGCTTCCGGAGGAGGGGCTTGCCTCTCCTCCGGTTCCTGTGTGCGACGACGCAACTATCGATCGCCACAGACTATCAATCGGGCTAGCTTTGTAAGGGGATTGGCGTGGCAGATATGGCGGTTCATAGCACTTCGATGGAAGCCGCGGGCCCATACGATCGCGCCAAGGCTCTGAGCGCCTTCAAGTTCGGCGACGCGGCGTTCTACTGGATCACGCGCGCTTCCGCGATTTCCGTGCTGCTGATCCTGGGCGGTATCATTCTCTCTCTTATCGTTGGCGCATGGCCGGCCATGAGAGAATATGGATTGGCGTTTTTGACGACCGCGCGTTGGGCGCCGTCCGCCAATCCTCCGGTGCTGGGTGCGCTCGGGCCGATCTACGGCACGCTGATCACGTCGTTCATTGCGATGCTGATCGCGATCCCGGTCGGCATGGGCATCGCGGTTTTCCTGACCGAGCTTTGCCCACAATGGTTGCGCCGGCCGATCGGCATGGCGGTGGAACTGCTCGCCGGTATTCCATCGATCATCTATGGCATGTGGGGCTTTTTCGTACTCGGACCGTTCCTGGCGGATCATTTCCAGCCTTTCTTCATCAAGCTGTTTGACGGCGTCCCGGTGCTGGGCACGATCTTCGCCGGCCCGCCGTCTTATCTGAGCCTGTTCAATGCCTCGCTGATCCTGGCGATCATGGTGCTGCCCTTCATCACCTCGATTTCGGTGGATGTGTTCAAGACTGTGCCGCCGGTTCTCAAGGAAGCGGCCTACGGCGTCGGCTGCACGACATGGGAAGTGGTGAAGAACGTCGTCATTCCCTACACCCGCGTCGGTGTCATTGGCGGCGTCATGCTGGCGCTGGGCCGCGCGCTCGGCGAGACGATGGCCGTGACCTTCATCATCGGAAATTCGTTCCGCATCTCGGGATCGATCTTCGGGCCCGGCACCACGATTTCCGCGGCCATCGCCAGCGAGTTTGCCGAAAGCGACGGCTTGCATCAGTCCGGCCTGATCCTGCTTGGCCTGCTGCTGTTCATCCTGACGTTCTTCGTTCTCGCGGGTGCCCGCATCATGCTGATGCGCCTCGAAAAGAAGGCGGGAAACTAACATGAACCCGATTTATTCCTCTCGCCGCCGCACCGATATCATTGTGCGCTTTCTCTGCCTCGGCGCCGCGATCTTCGGCGTTACCTGGCTGGCTCTGATCCTGTTCACGCTGTTTTATAATGGTTTGGCCGGACTCAATTTGCAGGTCTTTACGCAAAATACGCCGCCTCCCGGGTCGACGGACGGCGGCCTGCTCAACGCGATCGTCGGCTCCATCATCATGACCATTCTCGGCGTCGGTATCGGCGCGCCGCTCGGATTGTTCGCCGGCACGTATCTCGCCGAATACGGCAAACACGACAAGCTGACGGAGGTGATCCGCTTCATCAACGGCATCCTGCTCAGCGCGCCGTCCATCATTATCGGTCTGTTCGTTTATGGTGCGGTCGTCGTGCCGATGGGCGGCTTCTCGGCTTTTGCCGGCACGCTTGCGCTCGCCGTCATCGTGATCCCGGTCGTGGTGCGCACAACCGAGGACATGCTTGCGCTGGTGCCTAATCCGCTGCGCGAAGCGGCGTCCGCGCTCGGCTTGCCGCGCTCGCTTGTCATCAAGCGTATCGCCTATCGTGCCGCGCGCGCAGGTCTCATTACCGGCGTCCTTCTTGCGACCGCACGCGTCGCCGGCGAGACCGCGCCGCTGCTGTTTACTGCGCTCAGCAACCAGTTCTTCAGTCTCGATCTGACCAAGACGATGGCCAACCTGCCGGTGACCATCAACAACTTCGTGCAAAGCCCGTACGCCTACTGGAAACAGCTGGCCTGGACCGGCGCCTTGCTCATCACGCTCACCGTACTCGCCCTGAACATTGGCGCGCGCATTCTTGGCGCCGAGAGGACTGCAAAATGACCGACCTTTCGTCTTCCGCCGCGACTATAACCCGTGCGCCTATGCCATCAGCGATGGTTCTGCCCGACAGCCCGGCCAAGGTTACCGCGCGCGACCTCAACTTCTATTACGGCCAGCATCATGCGCTGAAAAGCATCAACCTCACGCTCGGCGCCAACCGCGTGACGGCCTTCATCGGGCCGTCGGGCTGCGGCAAGTCCACGCTGCTGCGTATCTTCAACCGGATGTACGACCTGTATCCGGGTCAGCGTGCCGAAGGCCAGCTTTTGCTCGACACCACCAATATTCTCGATCCGAAGCTCGATCTCAATCTGCTGCGCGCCCGTATCGGCATGGTTTTCCAGAAGCCGACGCCGTTTCCGATGACAATCTACGAGAACATCGCGTTCGGTATCCGCCTCTATGAGAAGATCTCGAAATCGGAAATGGATGGCCGCGTCGAAAAGGCGCTGCGTGGCGGCGCGTTGTGGAACGAGGTCAAGGACAAGCTCAACGCCAGCGGGCTGAGCCTGTCCGGCGGTCAGCAGCAGCGCTTGTGCATCGCGCGCACCGTCGCGGTGCGGCCCGAAGTCATTTTGTTCGATGAGCCCTGCTCGGCTCTCGATCCGATCTCCACCGCCAAGGTTGAGGAGCTTATCACCGAGCTGAAGGCCGACTACACCATCGCCATCGTGACGCACAACATGCAGCAGGCTGCGCGTTGTTCGGACTACACCGCCTTCATGTATCTCGGCGAACTCGTTGAGTTTGACGAAACGAACAAGATTTTCACCTCGCCTAGCGATCGCCGCACGCAGGATTACATCACTGGTCGGTTCGGCTAACGCGACATCCGGGGACAGATATCATGGCTAATGAACATACCGCCAAGGCGTTTGACGAAGACCTGCAGGAACTGACCCGTCTGGTCGCCGAAATGGGCGGCCTCGCCGAGCGCCAGATCGTCGATTCAGTCGACTCGCTGATCCGCCGCGATGTCGCCTTGAGCATGCGAGTCGTCGCTGCCGACGCCGATCTCGACAAGCTGCAGCATCTGATCGAGGAGCGCGGCGTCCTCACCATCGCGCGCCGTCAGCCGATGGCGGTTGATCTGCGCGAAATCGTCGGGGCGTTGCGTGTGGCGACCGATCTCGAGCGCATCGGAGACCTGTCGAAGAACATCGCCAAGCGCGTGGCTTCGCTGGACAACGACTTCCATCCGCTCAAGCTGATCCGCGGCCTTGAGCACATGACCGACCTCGTTCAGTCCCAGGTCAAATCGGTGCTCGACGCCTATGCCGCGCACGATCTGCCGGCCGCGATGGCGGTCTGGAAGGGCGACGAGGAGGTCGACGCGATCTGCACCTCGCTGTTCCGCGAGCTTTTGACCTACATGATGGAAGATCCGCGCAATATCGGCTTCTGCATCCATCTGATGTTCTGCGCCAAGAACATCGAACGCATTGGTGACCACGCCACCAATATTGCTGAAAC
>DASWQB010000382.1:0-7826 GCA_036398335.1 Afipia sp.
TTGCGGAGCTGACGGTGAATTACGTGCAGCGCGGCGTCATCGACAACGAGGTGATGCAATGTTCCTGATTATCAACGGCGAGCGCCGCGAAACGCAAGCCACGCGCGTCGATGCGCTGCTGGCTGAACTGGAATATGAGGGCACGCACCTGGCGGTTGCGGTGAATTACGACGTGGTGCCGCGCTCGCGCTGGGCAGAAACCCCGCTCAATGACAATGACTCTGTCGAGATTCTCACGCCAAGACAGGGGGGGTGAAGATGAAAAATCTCGCTACGTCGTCCCGGCGCAGACCGGGACCCATAATCACCGGGCTCGCTCCCCCTGCTCCCCTCCCCCTTGCGGGGAGGGGTCGGGGGTGGGGGTATCACATCCACAATCCTTGCGACTCACCCCTCTTTCCACCCCTCCCCCGCCAAAAGGGCGTTTACGCCCGTCTTCGACGGGCTATGGGGGGAGGGAGTCGCACGAGGCACACTCCATGCTGAAATTCTACGACCGCGAATTCTCCTCTCGCCTTCTCGTCGGCACGGCGCTGTATCCCTCGCCGAAGATCATGCAGGACTCGATCCGCGCTTCCGGCAGCCAGATCGTCACCGTATCGGTGCGGCGCGAAACGGCGGGCGGCAAGACCGGCGATGCGTTCTGGTCGCTGATCCGCGAGCTCGGCGTCACCGTGCTGCCGAACACCGCCGGATGTAAAAGCGTACGCGAGGCCGTGACTACAGCCAAGCTGGCGCGCGAATTGTTCAACACCTCGTGGATCAAGCTGGAAGTCATCGCCGACGATGAAACCTTGCAGCCGGACGTGATCGGACTTGTCGAAGCTGCAAGCATCCTCATCAAGGATGGCTTCGATGTTTTTCCCTATTCCACAGAGGATTTGAGCGTCGCCATGAGGCTGGTCGACGCCGGATGCAAGGTGGTGATGCCATGGGCCTCGCCGATCGGCAGCGCCAAGGGAATCGTCAGTCGCGACGCGTTGCAATTGTTGCGCGCCCGCCTGCCCGAGATCACGCTCGTGGTCGACGCGGGTATCGGCGCGCCTAGTCACGCCGCGCAGGCGCTCGAACTCGGCTATGACGCCGTGCTGCTCAACACCGCCATCGCGAAAGCCGAACATCCCGTTACGATGGCCAACGCGTTTCGTCTCGCGGTCGAAGCCGGACGCACCGGTTTCGAATCCGGCCTGATGGACGCACGCGATTTCGCCTCCCCTTCAACCCCTGTCGTTGGGACACCTTTCTGGCATGCCGTATCCTGATCGTTTCTATCCCGTGGTCGACAGCGTCGCGTGGGTCGCGCGGCTGACAAAACTCGGCGTCGGCACCGTGCAGTTGCGCGTAAAAAATCTCGACGACGCGCAGGCGCTGACGCTGGTGCGCGACGCGCTGGCCGCAACGCAAGGCACTTTAACGAAACTCGTGGTCAACGATTACTGGCGCGCGGCGATCGATTGCGGTGCGAAGCATCTGCATCTCGGCCAGGAAGACCTTGGCACCGCCGATGTTGCCGCGATCCGCAGCGCCGGACTGACACTCGGCCTCTCCACGCATGATGAAGATGAGCTGGACAACGCGCTTCGGCACAATCCGGATTACATCGCGCTTGGCCCGATCTACGAGACAACACTCAAAAAAATGCGCTTCGCACCGCAAGGCATCGAGCGCATCACGGCCTGGAAACTTGCGATCGATGACATTCCGCTGGTGGCCATCGGCGGCATCAAACTCGAGCAGGCAGCCGACATTTTTGCAGCCGGCGCGAATTCCATCGCCGTCGTCAGCGACATCACCCTTAACGCCGATCCCGATGTGCGGGTGCGCGCCTGGCTCGGTCAATACGCACAAGCCGCCTGAGAGATTTCAAACGACAGCGTCGACACGCTGAACAGGATTTAGAGGAGAAACGCCATGAACATCCGTTCCAACCCGGATAAGACGTTGCCCGCAGTGACCACCGGCGGCCTGCCGTCGTCGCGCAAGATTTACTCCGTGCCGGACACCGCACCCGATCTGCGCGTGCCGCTGCGCGAAATCATTCTCAGCAAGGAGGCGAATGAGCCGAACCTGCCTGTGTACGACACCTCCGGTCCCTACACCGATCCGAATGTGCTGATTGACGTTAACAACGGCCTATCGCGCGAACGCATCAAATGGGTGAAAGAGCGTGGCGGCGTCGAAGAGTACGAAGGCCGCGAGATCAAGGCCGAGGATAATGGCAATGTCGGCGCGGCCCATGCCGCCGCCGCCTTCAAGGCACACCATAAGCCGCTGCGCGGTGTTGGCGATGCGCCGATCACCCAGCTTGAATTCGCCCGCGCCGGAATCATCACCAAGGAGATGATCTACGTCGCCGAGCGTGAGAACCTCGGCCGCAAGACGCAGCTCGAGCGCGCCGAAGCCGCGCGCGCCGACGGCGAATCCTTCGGCGCGGAAGTGCCGCTGTTCATCACGCCGGAATTCGTGCGCAGCGAGATCGCGCGCGGCCGCGCGATCATTCCGTGCAACATCAACCACGGCGAACTCGAGCCGATGATCATCGGCCGCAACTTCCTGACCAAGATCAACGCCAATATCGGCAACTCGGCTGTCACTTCATCCGTGGAGGAAGAAGTGGACAAAATGGTGTGGGCGATCCGCTGGGGCGCGGACACCGTGATGGACCTCTCCACCGGCCGCAACATCCACACAACGCGCGAGTGGATCTTGCGCAACGCGCCTATACCGATCGGCACGGTGCCGATCTATCAGGCGTTGGAGAAGTGTGACGGCGATCCGGTCAAGCTGACATGGGAGCTGTATCGCGACACGCTGGTCGAACAATGCGAACAGGGCGTGGACTATTTTACCATTCATGCCGGCGTGCGCCTGCCCTATATCCACCTCACTGCAAACCGCGTTACCGGTATCGTGTCGCGCGGCGGCTCCATCATGGCGAAGTGGTGCCTCGCGCATCACAAGGAAAGCTTCCTCTACACGCACTTCGAGGAAATCTGCGACCTGATGCGCAAGTACGACGTGTCGTTCTCGCTCGGTGACGGTTTGCGTCCCGGCTCGATCGCCGACGCCAACGACCGCGCGCAGTTCGCCGAACTCGAGACGCTCGGCGAACTGACTCAGATCGCGTGGAAGAAGGGCTGTCAGGTCATGATCGAAGGCCCCGGCCACGTGCCGCTGCACAAGATCAAGATCAACATGGACAAGCAGCTGAAAGAGTGCGGCGAAGCGCCATTTTACACGTTAGGTCCGCTGACCACCGACATCGCGCCGGGCTACGATCACATCACCTCCGGCATCGGCGCTGCGATGATCGGCTGGTTCGGCTGCGCGATGCTTTGCTATGTGACACCGAAGGAGCATCTCGGCCTGCCGAACCGTGATGATGTGAAAGTCGGCGTCATCACCTACAAGATCGCGGCGCACGCGTCCGATTTGGGCAAGGGTCATCCGGCAGCGCAGCTTCGCGACGACGCGCTCTCGCGCGCGCGTTTCGACTTCCGCTGGCAGGACCAGTTCAATCTCGGTCTCGATCCCGACACCGCGCTCGCCTATCACGACGAGACGCTGCCGAAGGACGCGCACAAGGTCGCGCATTTCTGTTCGATGTGCGGACCGAAATTCTGCTCAATGAAGATCACGCAAGACGTACGCGACTACGCGGCCACCCTCGGCGACAACGAGAAGGCCGCGCTCAATCTTGGCGGCGCGCCGGGGTCGATGGGCATGTCGATGTCAGGCGTGATCGAGGACGGCATGGCGCAAATGAGCGAGAAGTTCGTCAAGATGGGCGGCAAGGTCTATGTCGAGGCAGAGGCGGTGAAGGAGAGTAATAAATCGCTGTAGGAATGTCGCTTTTCTGATCTAAAAAAGGCCGGGCGAAATTCCGGCCTTTTTGCTGAACTCGTCATGAACTTGACGGGTGCGGCCTGCGACGAAGCCGTAACGGAGATTTTTACGAACATGATTATGCATCGGATGACCGCCGCTCTCCTCATTGCAGCGCTAGCGTTGATCATGCCGCCCGCCAAGGCTCAGCAAACACCGCCCGCGCGGCCGGATGCACAGGCCACGGAAAAGATGAACGCTTACGTCGGATGCATCAATCGCCAATCCGAGCGCGCCTACGACTCGCAGGCGCGCTACTTTTCCTGGGCTCCCAAAAGCGGACCAACCGGAAAAGAGCGCATCATTTACGGCACCTACACCATTTACGACACGTCCGACTGTAAAAAAGCCGTCGAGAAAGCCAATACACTCGAACCCCGTGACACCGATATTGAGGCGGCTGCCTCGGCTTATGTGACCGCCGTCACGACGCTTGAGCCGCTTCTCAAGGAGGCTGACGATTACTACAGTCAGGAAAACTACAAAGACGACAAGATGGCCAAGGGCAAGGCCCTTCATCCCCGGCTTGTCGCGGCGTGGGATGCATTTGCCTTAGCCGACAAGTCGCTTCGTGCCAACGTCGAAGCCATCAACGACAAGCGCGCGCTTCAGCGCCTCGCGGAAATAGAGAAGACCGAAGGACGCAAGGCGCGTTATTATGTCGAGGCCCTCATGATCCAGGCGATGCGCGTTTTGCGGACGCAAAACACGGACAAGCCGAACCTCTCCGATATTACCGAAGCGGTGAACGATTACGAGACAGCCGCCAAGAATGTCGAAGAGGCGGCTACGGCCGATGGCGGGCAGAAGATCGGATCAATATTTATCGGCAATGCAAAGTCGTTTTTGACATCCTCAAAGCAACTGATGCGCCGCATCCGCGATAAAGTACCCTACAGCACCGGCGACAAGATGATGCTCAACGCCGGTAGCGGCTGGATGGTCGAAGGATCGCTGCAGCGAGTGCTTCGCGACTATAATCAACTGGTCGAGGCTTATAATCGCGGGGCGCGGATTTGAAAGGCGAGTCGGCATCATTGTCGCTCGATAAAGGGCTTCTCGTCCTTAACTGAAACTCCGCTGCAATCCATTGTGACCCTTCTGGCAAAAGGAGACTTTGCAATTAAGGGAGTTTCCGCCCTCGCGCCAAACCCGTCGTGCATCGCGGACAACATCAAAGTCGCTATCGCGCCGAAATCCGGCACCCCAGCAAAATCCCGTTCATATGGATAATTCTTCTCTTCGTTGCCGGTGCTAAAGCCTAGCCGCCGGAATGCAGCCTTTACATCTTCTGATGGGAAGTGTCGGCGAGGCTTATCCATGGCCGATTCATAATAACCCGACGAGACTTCGCAATAGAGTTTGGTGCGATTAGCGGCGAACATGCATTGCACATAATTATCGGAACGCCCCAAACCGGTTAGTATCAGATAGCGATTTCGCTCTTGATAAGCACTGGGCGCTTCAAACACTTGCCGCAGCAAATCAGTTAGCCGACAGTGATATTTTTTCAGCAACTCCTCGCGAGTATTTGTGGACCGGGCGGGCACCACCGTTCCGGACAAAAACACCAATATGCAAATCGTTCGGATGCAAAAGAATTTCATAAAAGACCGTAATCAAATTGTATTTTCAGTCTGGAGTCACCTTTGAGAAATCGCAATCAGCGGCAGACAAAAAAGCCGGGCAAACGCCCGGCTTTTCATATAACGAAATGAATGACGATTACTTCATCGTAATCGCAAGGCCGCTCAGATCCATATTCGCCATCAGCCCGACCTGGCGGCCGGTCAGCTCTAACACCGCGCCCTTCTGGTTGGTCAACACGATCGCACGCGCGCCGCCGCCGACGGCAAGGCCCGCGCCGGCCGCGCCATAAACGCCAGCGATGTCGGATGGCCGGTTGATGTTGCTGACCCGTCCGGTGAAGGTGGTCTTCGATCCGCCGAACACCAGACCATAATCGATGCCGCCTGCGGAGATCGGATAGCTCCTGCCCTGGAAATTGAGCACGCCCTGCCCGGCCGAGCCGCCGATGACCCAGCCGCCTTTGAAAATGGTAAGCCGCACCGTGCCGCTATCGGCACGAGCCATGGATGAAAAACTCGCGACAAGGGTGGTGACAAGCACCAGCGACATGGCGCGGATGAACGACGACAATTTCATGATAGCCCCCAAAGTTTCAGATGAATCACCACTTGCGGCAAGTGTAGCGTTTCAAGCGGAATAGCAAAGGCAATTTGCGATCTCAAAGACCGGACCGAGTGATACTTTGGCGGGTATCAATCTTGCTGCACCCGATGATGCACCGCAATGCCGTCACGCTTCGCCCCAAGGCTTGCCGGCGCAAAGCAGAAATACGCCCTTGGCAGCGTTGCCCGGAGTTGGAAGCGCACGAACCCGATCCATTCGCTCATCGTCCTGGCTTTGGCCGGCATGACGGCCAAGATCGCGTCCGTCGCCTCAATGCGCGAAACTGCGCATCAAGTTCCATCCGGTTCCGTTTTGCGAGTTCCATGAGAGGGTTAGCTTAGCGTTAGGTATTTATTAACCATATCGGCCCAGCGTTCGCGAGGGGATGGGGGATCGGCATTTCCATCTGCTTGCGAGAGCAGGCAGGCGTAACCGGGAGGTCGCCATGATCCAGAACACGACGCTCGCCACATCAGAACCTTTCATGCCGGACGTATCCGGCACGGCCCAGAACCGCGCGGTTGGGCAGTTGATCGGAGCCACGGTCGCGGATGTCGAACGCGAGCTTGTCCTTCAAACGCTCGCGCGCTGCGAAGGCAACCGTACCCATGCAGCGCGCGTTCTCGGAATGTCGCTGCGAACGCTGCGCTATAAGCTCAAACACTATGCGGAGCACGGAATCGACGTGCCTTCACATCACTGAATGACAAGCCCGCCGGCGATATGCCGGCGGGCTTGCTCTACCCACGCTTAACTGCGAGTCCGCCGATTATCCGATCAGTTCAAGGCCGCGGCGCCCCGCTTCTCACCTTGCCGAAACGGCTGGCGAGATAAAGCGCCAGCGCGATCGCGCCGACAAGCACGGCGATCCAGAGCGGGACCGGCCATGGCGGCGGCACTTCGACAACGCGCAGCAAAACAATGGCGATAACGACATTCGAAAATCCCCACACCACATTGACGATAGCGGAGGATTCACCGACGCCGCGCGGCCTTGCGAACGGCGTCTGGAATTTATTGCCGCACACGCCTTGCACGATGTGGGGAATGCTGTTCGCCAGCAAAGCACCGATGAAAAAATAGACGGGATAGACGTACCAGGGCATCACCTGTCTCCTGTGAGAGAGCGTTTCTAGGTCCGCGATATGCGCGAGGCACCGGTGCGGTCAGAAGCTTCCGCTGTCGCCGCCTCCGCCGCCATTATCGCTGCCAGCGCTGAAATCACCGCTCGCGCCGCCATGATGGCCGCCGATCCCGCCGCCATCATTGTGATGATGTCCAGGCGCCCAGGAGAAATCGCTCATCGCGAGATTGGCGCCGGCGTCGGCACCGCCATCCATTGCATGAGGAGACTCTTTGCCGGACGCCCGATTGCTCAGGTAATAGGTGGCGAGCCCGATCACCGCGATGGCCAGCAACGCCCAACCCGACATCTCATCCCTCCATGTCCGCTAAAATATAAATTCGGCGCGCATTCCAATCACACAACGATTGCCCGCTTTCGCGAACGACATGCCAGCGTGGAACGACACGGCGGTTTTCTCAAGCTGAATTTCCCGTCTCGCCCCCTTCACCCACGCAGATGGCGCTGCGCCCACGCACCTACCAAAAATATCAGCGACAAAAGCGCAACGCCGCCGGCCAAAAGTTCAACGGCGCGGAGCACGAATGCGGTTTCAACAGCCCAGAGCGGCTGCGGCTCCTCCGCCCACGCGATCGGCACGATGCCGGGCACCCATGATTGCTCC
>DASWQB010000383.1:0-10597 GCA_036398335.1 Afipia sp.
GCCGCAACCTTCGTGCTGGCTTTCGCCCGCATCGGCGCGATGGTGATGCTGTTGCCGGGATTTGGCGAAACCAACATCCCGGTGCGGGTGCGCCTTGGCATCGCGCTGATGCTGACGCTGATCCTGCTGCCGCTGCATCGCAGCGCTTACCACATCGATTTGAACTCGATGCCCGCGCTGATGGTGATGATGGTGCACGAGATCGTCATCGGCGTGGTGCTTGGCGCGACCGCGCGGGTGACATTGTCGGCGCTTGCGGTGGCCGGCTCGGTGATCGCCCAGCAATTGGGACTCGGCTTCGTCACCACGGTCGATCCGACCCAGGGCCAGCAGGGCGCGATCATCGGAAACTTCCTGACGATCCTCGGCCTGACGCTGCTATTCGCCACCGACACCCATTACCTCATTATAGCTGCGCTCAACGACAGCTACGCGATTTTCGCGCCGGGCGACTTCATGCCGAGCGGCGACATCGCTTCGCTCGCCACGCGCGCCTTCGCGCAAGCCTTCAAGATCGGCATTCAACTCTCCGCGCCCTTCATCGTGTTCGGCCTCGTGTTCAACCTCGGCCTCGGCATTCTCGCGCGCCTGATGCCGCAGATGCAGGTTTATTTCGTCGGCGTGCCGCTCTCGATCCTCGCGGGCTTCCTGATCCTGGCGGCCATCATCTCCACCATCATGGCGACGTTCCTGAATTATTTCGGCGGCGTCATGCACGAACTCGCGCCGGTCAGCGGAGGGTGACGCATGGCCGACGAAGATGATTCAGAGAAAACACAGGACCCGACGCAAAAACGTCTCGACGACGCCCATGACCGGGGCGACGTCGCGAAAAGTCAGGAGGTCAACACCTGGTTCGTGATCGCGGGGGCGACGCTGCTGCTCTCGTCGTTCTCCGGCTCCATCGGGGAGAGCATCCAGAACCCGATGCGTAACCTCCTGATGAACGCGCACCAGATCCGCGTCGATGGCCCGGGCATTCTGTCGCTGGCGGGACGGCTGGAATGGCTGCTGCTGGCTGCGCTCGGCACGCCGCTGCTGCTGCTGTTGCTCGCCGCCGTCGGCAGCCATCTCATTCAGCACCGGCCCGTGTGGTCGGCGGAGCCGCTGATTCCGAAATTCAGCAAGATCTCGCCGATGGCCGGAGCCAAGCGCCTGTTCGGCAAGCAGGCCGCGGCGAATTTCGTCAAGGGATTGCTCAAGCTCGTCACCGTCGGGGTTGTCATGGGCATCGTGCTCTGGCCGGAGCGTCAGCGCATGGATGCCATGGTGCGCGTCGATCCGGCGGCGCTGATGGATATCGCCCGCGGCATGTCGCTGCATCTGATGACCGCCGTGGTCGCCATGCTCGCGATCGTGGCGACGCTGGATTATGTCTTCCAGTACCGCCAATGGTTCGAGCGGCAGAAGATGTCGCTTCAGGAGGTCAAGGAAGAATACAAGCAGTCAGAAGGCGATCCTCACATCAAGGGCCGCATCCGCGCCATCCGCCATGCCCGCATGAAGAAGCGCATGATGACGGCGGTGCCGACCGCCTCGGTCATCATCACCAACCCGACCCACTATGCGGTGGCACTGAAATACGAGCGCGGCATGCCCGCGCCGATCTGCGTCGCCAAGGGCGTCGACGTGCTCGCGCTCAAGATCAAGGAAATCGCGGCCAAGCACGACATTCCGGTGGTCGAAAACGTGCCGCTGGCCCGCGCGCTGCATGCGTCGGTGGAGATCGACGACGAAATTCCGGTCGAGCATTATCACGCGGTCGCCGAGGTCATCGGCTATGTCATGAAGCTGAGGCGCAGCGTGGGCGGGCTGAACTGATATATGAGTCCCGGGCGCACCGCAGCACCATCAGCGCGTTTACGCGCGAAGGTGATGCGGTGCTGATCCGGGACCTTTCCAGACCGTGACGGTCCCGGCTCTGCGATGCACCGCTTGCGCGCTGCATCGCGTCCGGGACAAGTTGCCGTTCGACAAATCGCCCTTGGCGGACGCGCCCGATTCAGGCACTGAGAGAGTGGCGATTTACAGATTGGTTTGGCCCGCGAGAACAGGCATCCTGTGCTAGAACTTTTTGCGTTTTGGCAGAAACAACTCGATCCGTCATTGCCGGGCTTGACCCGGCAATCCATCCCTTTTCCAGGACGATGGATGCGCGGATCAAGTCCGCGCATGACGGGCGCTGACTCCATCGAAATACAAGGTGCCATGGAATTTCCATCCAACCGCGTGCACGGTGTCCGATGAAGGCGGATCGGGACCCACCCCTGAACGATCCTTTTGCGGCTGTTCCCGAACCGGCGCGGCGCGGCGGGAGCATTTTTTACGTCCTGCTGATCGCGGGGGCGGTAGTTATCGCCGCAGTTGCTTTCATGACCCTCGGCCGCTCCGCAGCGCAGCCATATATAATGGGTCTGCTGGCGCTGCTGGCCATGGTGGGGCTGTTCACGCTATTCGCCTTCGCCGCCGGGATCGTGCGCTTCGCCGACCGTGCCTCCGAAAACCCGATCATGCGCTCGATTACCGACCACGCTTTCGACGGCCTCGCGGTCACCGATCCGCGCGGTCATGTGGTCTATTCCAATACCGCCTATCTCGCGCTGACCGGCGCGACCAGTGCGCATGACGTGCGTCCCGTCGAGCGCGTGTTCATCGGCAATCCGGATGTGTCCGAAGCCGTCTTCCGCCTCTTGAAAGCGGCGCGCGAGGGCAAGCGTCAGCAGGAGGAGGTCCGTGTCGCCTCTGTGGCTGATGGAGGTCATGATAATCAAGGACATGATAATAAAGGACATGGCCGCTGGCTGCGGATGCGCGTTCGCCCGCTCGGCTTTACGCGGCGCGATTCGAAATATGCGGTGTGGTCGATTGCCGACATCACCCGCGACCGCGAACGCCAGGAAGATGTCTTTCAAGAATTGCAGCACGCCATCGAGTACCTCGATCACGCGCCCTGCGGTTTCTTCTCGGCCGCGTCCTCGGGCGAACTGGTCTATGTCAACGCCACGCTGGCGAACTGGCTCGACTACGACCTTGCCGAGATCGGATCGGGTGGCCTGAAACTTTCCGACATTGTTTCGGGCGACGGCGCCTCGCTTCTGACCTCGATCACGCCGGAGCCGGGCGAAGTGAAGACCGAAGTGTTCGATGTCGATCTTCGCATGCGCGGCGGCAAGACCATGCCGGTGCGGCTCTATCACAAGCTTGCTTTCGGCGCCGATGGCGTGCCCGGCGCATCGCGCACGCTGGTCATCAACCGTGCCCGCGATGAGCACGCCGATCCGCAGCGCGCCGCCGAAGTGCGCTTCATGCGCTTCTTCGACCACACTCCGATGGCGATCGCCACCGTCGACAGCAGCGGCCAGATCGTGCGCGCCAACGCGCGTTTCGCCAAGCTTTCGCAAAGCCTGTCTCCTGCGGCGAGCGCGAGCAAGTCGATCTTCGCGGTGGTGATCGAGCGCGAGCGGGGCGAACTGATGTCCGCCATCGCCCGGGCCGCGGACGGTCAGGGCGACATTGCGCCGGTGGAGGCGATGCTCGACGGCGCCAAGGAGCGCTGGGGCCAGTTCTTTGTCACCTCCGTGGAGGCAGATGAAGGCGGCCAGCGCGATGCAGAGGCGGCGATCGTCTATCTGCTTGAGACCACCGAGAAACGCACGCTGGAAAACCATTTCGCGCAATCGCAGAAGATGCAGGCGGTCGGCCAGCTCGCCGGCGGCATCGCGCACGATTTCAACAACGTGCTCTCCGCCATCATGATGGCGAACGACTTTTTGCTCAACGCGCACAAGCCGACCGATCCGTCCTTCCAGGACATCATGCAGATCAAGCATAGCGCGACCCGCGCGGCCGCTTTGGTACGGCAGTTGCTTGCGTTCTCGCGCAAGCAGACGCTGCGCCCGCAAGTGCTCGATCTCAACGAGGTCTTGTCGGACGTTAGCGTTCTGTTGAAGCGGCTGCTCGGCGAGAAGGCGAAGCCGGAAATCATCTATGGCCGCGATCTGTGGCCGGTGAAGGCCGACCTGTCGCAGTTCGAGCAGGTCATCGTCAATCTGGTGGTGAACGCGCGCGATGCCATGCCCGACGGCGGCACCCTGACCATCCGTCTGCTCAACGCCGCTGCAAAGGATGTCGATCCGGTCAGACACAAGGGTATGCCGGCCGCCGATTATGTGCGGATCGATGTCGGCGACACCGGCACCGGCATTCCCGCCGATATCGTCGACAAGATTTTCGAGCCGTTCTTTTCGACCAAGGACGTCGGCAAGGGCACTGGTCTCGGGCTGTCCACTGTTTACGGCATCGTCAAGCAAACCGGCGGATTCATCTATGTCGAATCCGAAACCGGGAGCGGGACGGTGTTCAGTATTTTCCTGCCGCGCTACGTGCCGGAAAAGACGGTCGCGCTCGAAGCGCCGCCGATCGTGCCGGATGCTCCCGCGCCCAAGCCGAAGGCGCCGGACCTCACCGGGCAGGGAACTATTCTTCTCGTCGAGGACGAGGACGGACTGCGCTCGCTCAATGCGCGCGGGCTTCGTTCGCGCGGTTACACCGTGATCGAGGCCGCCAACGGCATCGAGGCAATGGAATCGCTCGACCATGAGAATGGCGAGATCGACCTCGTGGTGTCGGACGTGGTGATGCCGGAGATGGATGGGCCGACGCTGCTAACCCAGATGCGCAAGCTCAATCCCGATCTGAAAATCATTTTCGTGTCCGGCTATGCCGAGGAAGCCTTCGAGAAGAGCCTTCCCGCCAACGAGCAGTTCGCGTTCCTGCCCAAACCCTTCACGCTGAGCCAGCTTGTCGCAGCGGTGAAGGAAACCATGAACGCCTCGTAACGGTTTTGACGCGAAGAATCCGTCTAGGCCTGATCCTGAGGAGCGCTTCGAAGAAGCGCGTCTCGAAGGATGAGTTGAGCGTTTTTGTCGCTTATTTTTCACGGCCTCATGGTTCGAGACGGCGCAAAAGGCGCCTCCTCACCATGAGGATTGACATCGAAACCCGATTTTCCAAGCGGCGTCTCAGCGCCGCGACGCAGAGCCGCAGCCTTGGCGTGCGAAGGAGGCTTTCTTTTCGCACCAGAAACACCATGTTGTGTCCACTCCCCATGCCGGGGGTGGAGGATCACCATGAAATTTTCGCAGCGCATGCGCGCTCCGTTCAAAATGCTTGCGATTGCCTTGTCGCTGGCGATGCCGCTGGCGCTTGTCGCGGCGTCGGCTGACGCCCGGCCGGGCGGTGGCGGCAGCATGGGTTCACGCGGCACGCGGACATGGTCTGCGCCGCCATCGACGCCGACCGCACCGAATGCCGCTTCGCCTTTCCAGCGCAGCATCACGCCGCAGACGCCGGGCATGAATAGCGGGATCAACAACGCAGCGGCGCAGCAGCGCGGCGGCTTCTTCAACCGTCCGGGCCTGCTCGGCGGTCTTGCCGCCGGGTTCCTCGGTGCGGGCCTGCTCGGCATGCTGTTCGGCGGCGGCCTGTTCAGCGGCCTCGGCAGCCTGTCGTCGATCTTCGGTCTCGTTATCCAGCTTGCGCTGATCTATTTCATCGCGCGCTTTGCGATGAACTGGTGGGCGCGCCGCAATGGCACGCCGGCCTATGCCAACATGGCGCCGCAGCCGGGCGCTGGCCCGCAGCCCTATGGCACGCAGAGCAACCCCAACGCCGCGTTCGGTTTCGGCAAGGGCGCGAATGTGCCGCCGCTTGAGATTCTGCCTGCCGACTATGAAACCTTCGAGCGCCGCCTCGGCGAAATCCAGACCGCGTGGTCGAACGAGGATGTCGCGGCGCTGCACAAGCTCGCGACGCCGGAGATGGTGTCGTATTTCACCGAGGATCTTGCCGCCAACACGGCGCAGAACGTGGTCAACAAGGTCACCGGCGTGAAGCTGTTGCAGGGCGATCTGGCCGAGGCCTGGCGCGAGGGCCAGACCGACTACGCCACGCTCGGCCTGCGTTATGCGCTGGTCGACCAGACCTATGATCGCACCAGCAACCGCGTGGTTGACGGCAGCGGCACACCGCAGGAAGTGACGGAGGTGTGGACCTTCGCCCGCCGGTCCGGCGGTGATTGGGAATTGTCGGCGATCCAGCAGGCCTAGAGTCCTTCCCGGTTTGGTGGAATCAAAATCGGGGCTCTATGTTTTTAGTTGACGCGTTTTCTTCACGCGAACCGGTATCCACTTCGCTCGAAAACGCTATGGATCGCAACACATGAATGTGAAGGCGCCGCCTCAAGCGGCGCCTTTTTGTTTGCGTGATGCTTGCGGCATTTGCGTGAAACCATTTGCGGAGGTATCGGTTGGGCGGTTTTGTCTCACGGGAATTTCCTCATGCGCTATGAGCTTTATTACTGGCCGACCATTCAGGGGCGGGGCGAATATATCCGCCTCGCGCTGGAGGATTGCGGCGCGGATTATGTCGATGTCGCGCGGCGCAGCGGCGGCGAGACAAAAATGATGGCGATGATGGAAAGCAAGCGGCTGAACACACCGCCTTTTGCGCCGCCATTCCTGAAAGCCGGTAGTCTCGTGGTCGCGCAGGTCGCGAACATCCTGCTGTATCTCGGTTCGCGGCATGGTCTCGCGCCCAAGACGGAAGCCGGGCGGCTGTGGATTCATCAGTTGCAACTCACTATCACCGATTTTGTGGTCGAGGTTCACGACACCCATCATCCCCTCGGCCCGACGCTGTATTACGAGGACCAGCGGCCTCAGGCGAAAAAACGCTCGAGCGAATTCTGGAAAGAGCGGGTGCCGAAATTCCTCGGCTATTTCGAGGATCTGATCGATCGGGGCGGGCCTTACGTCAACGGCCGGCGCATCAGCTATGTCGATCTGTCATTGTTTCAGATCGTCGAGGGACTGCGTTATGCTTTTCCCAATCATATGAAAATTTTTGAGCGCGAGGTGCCGAACCTTGTCGCGCTGCGTGATCGGGTTGCCGCGCGGCCGAACATCGAAGCTTATCTGCAAAGCGATCGGCGCATTGCCTTCAATACCGATGGCATCTTTCGTCACTATCCTGCACTGGATAAATAGACGCATCTTCCATCTTGTACATGTCGGTTCGTGTAAAAAAAACCAGCCTCATCTGTTCTTTCCTGGCTGTCTTGAAGCCGTTTTGGAGCCGTCTCATGAAAATCACTTCGCCCGGCGAAACTCCCTCGCGTCCCGCGCCCGCGGACTATTTCACCGGAACGGTCTGGCAGGACCCGCTCAATCAGGCGCCGGCTCCGGCGCGATTGCAGGTGGTGCGGGTGTCGTTCGATCCCGGCGCACGCACGGCCTGGCACACCCATCCGCTCGGACAGACGCTGTTCGTGCTGTCTGGTTTCGGCCGGGTGCAGAGCGAGGGCGGGCCGATCCGCGAGATTCGTCCCGGCGATGTGGTGTGGATTCCGCCGGGCGAAAAACACTGGCATGGCGCTTCACCGAACGCGGGCATGGTGCATCTGGCCATGCAGGAAATGGAAAACGGCAGCGCGGCGACCTGGATGGAAAAAGTTACCGACGCGCAATACGGCGCCGCGCCGGGCTAGCGCGCATCCGGCAAAAAGTGGATACCGGTTTTGCGACCGGAATACGCGCTAAGTTTTATATTTAGAGCATTTCCGGCGGCTCACCGGACTTCACGTGGCCGGAAAATGCTCTGAACAATTTGGGCATGATCCCTGGGGTTGAGCCCGAGGGATCATGCTTGTCGGAAAACCGGCGCCCCGCTTTGCGCTGACGCGGCCTTTCAGGTCCCGATCATGCCGCGATAACCAAGACGTGAATGGAACCTGTGCGGAACGTGACTTGTGTCCGGCCCCATTGCGGACTCATTCTCTCTGTCAGGTGCCTGAAGAATCACCAGGTGCATTCCATCTGGAAGCGCTCATAGAAACCGGAGGAACGATGCGCCTCATCACCCCCGTGATCTACGCGGCCTTGTTTGGAACCGCGATCTACGCCGCCATCGCTCAAACATCGTTACCGTTTGTCTCCTCGTCGGTAGAGGAAGCCAGGCCGACCTTGCTGGCTTATGCAGAACCCACGGATGCAGACGGGACGGCTTCTACAACCAAGCCCGTTCGTCTCGGCAAGCGCGACATGTGCCGCCAGAGCGTCCATTCAAAGAAACTCGGACGGCGCGAAACGCGTGACCAGTTGCAATTGTGCGTGGCGCAAGCGCGCCTGGAATGTCTGCAACAGGCTATCGAGCAGAAGGTTCGCACCGGAACCCAGCGCCGGGTGTTCGTGAAGAGCTGCCTCGCGGGGTAAAAGACGTTCCTCGTCATGGCCGGGCATGGCCGTTCGAAGAAGCGTCGCTTCGCTCTGCGATGACCCCGCCATCCATCTATAAGATATGCATCTTGCAAAGCGTGATCACCGCGTGAAGCCCGGCGATGACGTCTGAAGGTCGGCTCGACCCCAACAAAAACCGCGCCGGAAAATCCGGCGCGGTTTTCTGTAGTCGGACAGGATCTTTTCCTTGTTGTATTGTCTTCACGCGAACCGGTATGCGCTTCGCTTGAAAACACTCTAGTCCGATTATTTCTTGTTGTTGTTCATGCTGCCGGCGCCGCCGGTGGTGTTGGTGGCGGCACCCGAACTGCCTGTGGTCGTGCCGGTGTTCGTCATGGCGCCCTTCTTCATTTTCTTGTCCTTCATCATCTTGTTCTGGGCCTCCATCGGACTGTTGGACTTCATGCCGGTTTCCTGGCCGCCGGCCGGTCCGGTATTCTGGGCCGAAGCGGTGCCGAACGAAACCGCAGTCATCAACGTCGCGGCGCAGGTCGCGATAATAAGCTTCTTCATATCGTATCTCCCTTGGTTGAAACGCACTGCCTCAACAGGGCGCGCAGCCGCGTGTTCCTGCCTCCATGCGGATAATCGGGATATCACAAGGGGTTGCACAAAACGGCCATATACGCGTCAGGATGCTCTCGGTTTCAAAAATGTCTGCATATCGTTTTGGCGGGAACGCCGCGCGGTTGCGAATAAGGCAGATCGGTTCAATGTGAACGGAAATTTGGGAGACACGAGATGCACGAACAAACCCCGCCGGATGCACCGCTGGTCACGACATGGGATCACGTTCATTTACGCACGCCCGATCCCGAGGCGACGGCGCGCTGGTACGAGGAGATGCTCGGCGCGGAGGTCGTGCACTCACCCGGCCGCGTCGATCTCATACTCGGCGGCCAGAAGGTATTTATCCTCAAATCGCCGGACGGCGATCACTCACCCCCCAAGCATCCCCATCTGGGACTGGATCATTTCGGTTTGCAGGTGAAGGACATCGACGCCGTCGCCGCGGCGCTGAAAGCCAAGGGCGTCGTTTTCACCACCGAGCCGTTCAATATCCGCCCCGGCCAGCGCATCTGCTTCGTGCGCGGCCCCGACAATGTCTCGATCGAGCTGTTGGAGCGGGACAAGAAATATGCGTGAGGGACCTGCGCCGCGCGCGTTTGCGGCTTATCGACATTGACGGTTCCGGAGCGGCTTTCTATATAGTTTAGAATCATTCTAAACTAATAAAGAAGGCCGCCACCCATGAAGAAATTCGCCGATCTGTCCGAGCGCGACGTGCTGGCGGTCGCGATCTCGTCCGAGGAAGAAGACAGCCGCATCTATATGAGCTTCGCCGAGGACCTTGCGGAGCGTTACCCGGCCAGCGCGAAAATCTTCGAGGAGATGGCGGAGGAGGAGAAGGGTCACCGTCATAGGCTGCTGGAGATGTATCGGCAGCGTTTCGGCGAGCATCTGCCGCCGATCCGGCGCGACAACGTCAAGGGCTTCCTGCGCCGCCGCCCGATCTGGCTGACCAGAAACCTGCCGCTCGATGCCATCCGCAAGGAAGCCGAGACGATGGAATTCGAGGCTCAGCGGTTTTATGCACGCGCGGCCGAACAGGCGCAGGATGTCGGCGTGCGGCGTCTGCTCTGCGATCTCGCCGAACTTGAAAGGGGCCATGAGACGCTTGCGAGCAGATTGACGGCGAGCCTCACGCCCGACGCGCGCGCCGCCGAAGAGAAAACACGGCATCGCATGTTCGTGCTGCAATATGTCCAGCCGGGCCTTGCGGGATTGATGGACGGATCGGTCTCGACGCTGGCGCCGTTGTTCGCCGCCGCCTTCGCCACGCAACACAACTGGCAGACGTTTCTCGTCGGTCTTGCGGCGTCGCTCGGCGCGGGCATCAGCATGGGCTTTGCGGAAGCGCTGTCCGACGACGGCTCGATGACCGGGCGCGGTTCGCCCTGGCTGCGCGGCGGCATCTGCGGATTGATGACCGCGCTCGGCGGGCTCGGTCACACCATGCCGTATCTCGTGCCGGATTCCGTGCCCAATGCATTCTGGATGGCGACCAGCATCGCGGCTGTCGTCGTGTTCGTCGAATTGTGGATCATCGCCTATGTCCGCGCGCGCTACATGGACACGCCTTTCATGCAGGCGGTGTTTCAGATCGTGCTCGGCGGCGCGATCGTGCTGGGCGTCGGGATTTTGATCGGCGCGTCGTAAGGAAAACTGACTGGGAGAGAGTGTTGCTAACCATTGATGAACTGAAACAGAAAGTCGTCGAATATCATTCGGCAAATTCCGAC
>DASWQB010000384.1:0-1756 GCA_036398335.1 Afipia sp.
ACATTCATAAAGGGTTTGGCAGATACCTGCGTCAAATCGCGCATCCATTTGGAAGTAATCAATTTGCTGCGTCTGATACACTGGGCTATCGGATTTGACCATGACCGAACTCACCGAATCCGGAAATCACGAAATGACCGATACGACCGTCAGGCAAAAGGCCGCCAAGGGACTGGTGTCCGCTTTGTACGTCCGTACCAAGGCGCTACACACCGAGGCCGAGCGGTCCGGCATCGTGGTCGATATTCTGAAAGGCGAGGCGAGCCGCGAGGATTACGTTCTTTTCCTGCGCAATCTGCTGCCGGCCTACCGTGAACTGGAAGCCGGTCTTGCGCGTCATGCCGGCTCACACGTTCTGGGCGAACTCGCGACTTATCGTCTCGACCGCGCGCCCGCGATCGAAGCCGATCTTGAGACCCTGAGCGGGCCGGGCTGGGCGGCGCGCATTCCGCTGCTGCCGGCGGCGGAAGCCTATGCCGCGAAAATCGCGGACGCCGCGAGCGGCGACGGCAGCCGGCTGGTGGCGCATGCCTACACCCGCTACCTCGGCGATCTGAACGGCGGCCAGATCCTGTCGCGGCTTCTGGCGAAGGCGCTCGACCTGAAGCCGAACGAATTGTCGTTCTACGACTTTTCGAAATTCTCCGATCCTGAAGCGCTGAAAACCGATTATCGCCTCGCCATTGATCGCGCTGGCGATGCTGTCAGCGATGTTCCGGGCGTGATCGAGGAGGGCGCGCTGGCGTTCTCGCTCAACATCGCGCTGGCGGAAGCCGTGCAGCAGGCTGCCGGCGCGCCGGTCCTCGCGCGCTGAACCTTCAATCTAGAGCCTTGCTAGAGCCTTGGTTCTTCCCGCCCGGCAATCTCGCTGATCGACCTGCGAGATTTCGGTCGCTCGATCTGGCGTGATTGGCGTTGCCTGCGCCATGCATAGGCGAGCGACGACAGAAACGCCCGCAAGGCGACGATGGCGACGGTAATCTGCAGCCAGAACGAGCCGCCGAAGCCTTTCAGCGCCACCTCGGCCTGATCGCCATAAGGATATGGCAGCAGCGCCGTGACTTGCTCGATGCCATGCGTGATCAAGCGCAGCCACCAGCTGATCCATTCGGGATGATAGAAAAACGCAAACCCGAAAAAGGCCAGCGTGAACGCCGCGGTGCAGATTCTATAAGTATGTGTCGTGAGCCAGCGCTTGAATTCGGAAGGCCTTGTTTCGGAAGGGCTGGCCATCGCGCATCCAATCGGGTGTTATCGCTTCCTGTGAAACGATCCTAACATCCTTTGCAGATGCTTTTCACCTCTCTGTCGGCCGAGGCAGGATCCGAATTCGCGGGAATCCGACTTTGTCCATCTGGTCCCGCGCCGTTGGGTCCCGCGGCCGAAGTTTCCGATGTGATCGAGCCCGCGCCCATACCGGTGGTCACACCGGAGGAGCCGGTGGTGACGCCGGAAGACTGAGCCGTGCCGGCGCTGTTGGTGCCGGGCGCGGGCGGCGAAGGTGATCGCGCTGCATTGCCCGCGCCGCTTGGATCGTTACCCGCGTTGTTAAGGCCGCCCGAACTGGCCGGCCCGGTCGGCACGCCGCTTACGCCCGCCGTGCCCGCGCCGGTTGAGCCGGCTGAAGGAGTGCCGCCAACGCCGCTGGTGGCTGCGCCGCCTGATGACGCGCCGCTGTTCTGCGCGAGCGCGGCGCCGTTGAGCAACGCCGCCATCACGGCCGCGATCAAAAGAGGTTTTGACATGAAGGCTCCTC
>DASWQB010000385.1:0-2637 GCA_036398335.1 Afipia sp.
GGCTGAAATTTGCCGGTGACTTGCTGAAAAATTCGTTCGACAATGGCCGCCGGAAAATCTCGTTTTCCCGCACGCAAGGATTTCTTATGAACATGTTTCGCAGTCTCGGCTTCGCGCTGGCGGCATCGATTGCTTTGTCCGCCCCGGCTTTCGCTCAGGATATCCCCGTCGCCGTCGCTGGTCCCATGACGGGCGGCGAGTCTGCATTCGGACGGCAGTTGAAAAACGGCGCGGAGTTCGCGGTGTCCGATCTCAACGCGGCAGGCGGTGTGCTCGGCAAGAAGCTCGCTTTGCAAATCGGCGACGACGCTTGCGATCCCAAGCAGGCGCGTTCCGTCGCGGAGAAACTGGCCAGCGGACGCGTGGCGTTCGTCGCCGGACATTATTGCTCGTCGTCGTCGATCCCGGCCTCCGAAGCGTATGCGGAGGGCAATGTGCTTCAAATCACCCCGGCGTCCACCGCGACGGCCTTCACCGACCGGGGTCTGCCGAACGTGGCGCGCATCTGCGGCCGCGACGATCAGCAAGGCTCGGCCGCTGCCAAATATGTTCTGAAAGCCTATGCCGGAAAAAATATCGCGATCCTCAACGACAAGACCAGCTACGGCAAAGGCCTTGCTGATGAGATGAAGAAGGCGCTGAACGCTGGCGGCGTGACGGAGAAGATGTTCGAATCATACAACAAGGGCGACAAGGATTTTAATTCCATCGTCTCGCGCCTGAAGCGAGAGAACATCGATCTGGTCTATGTCGGCGGCTATCATCAGGAGGCGGGCCTCATCCTGCGCCAGATGCGCGATCAAGGCTTGAAAACCGTGCTGATGGCGGGCGATGCAATGAACGACCTGGAATTCGCCTCGATCACAGGCCCGCTTGCGGACGGAACGCTGTTCACTTTCGGGCCGGACCCGCGCAACAGGCCGATCGCAAAGGCCATCGTGGATCGGTTCAAGGCGAAAGGTATCGATCCAGAAGGTTACACGCTCTACACTTACGCGGCGTTCCAGGTGTGGTCGCAAGCGGCTGCGAAAGCAGGCACCACCGACCCCAAGAAAGTCATGGACGCGATCAAGAGCGGCGAATGGGACACCGTGATCGGAAAGCTGTCGTTCGACAAGAAGGGCGATGTGAAGGAAGTCGGCTACGTCGTCTATCAGTGGGACGGCAAGGGCGGTTACGCCGAGCTTCCCGGGCAATAAATGGGAAAAGCCCTCATCCCGAGGAGCGCACTCTCGTGCGCGTCTCGAAGGACGATTTAACAGAGAACTGTTCGCCTCATGGTTCGAGACGCACAAATGCGCTCCTCACCATGAGGATGTTCCTGCCTGTCGCTAGCCGAAATTCTGCAATGCCGGAAATGTCTCAAGCAACCAGATGCTGAGAGTGGAGACCGTGCCGGTCAAGAAGCCGATGCCGACCAGCACCATCAATACGCCCATCGCACGTTCGATGGATGCAAGGTGCGGCTTAATACGCGCAAGCAGCGACGATGATCGCTCAATCAGAAGCGCCGCAAGTAAAAACGGAATACCAAGCCCGGCCGAATAAACAGCAAGCAGCCCGGCGCCTTTCGCAACCGTTGCTTCAGAAGCCGCGACCGAGAGGATCGCCGCGAGGATCGGTCCGATGCATGGCGTCCAGCCGAAGGCGAACGCCAGTCCCATGACATAGGCGCCCCACAGGCCAACGGGCCTCGGGATCGGCAATCGTCCCTCACGCATCAGAAAGCCGATCCGCGTCAGGCCGAGAAAATGCAAACCCATGATGATGATGACGATCCCGGCGAGGATCGACAATTGCGCCGACCATGCACGGATAAATCCGCCGATAAAGCTGGCGCTTGCACCGAGCGCGACAAACACGGTGGAAAAGCCGAGCACGAACAGCAGCGCGCTCAACATGATCGCGCGGCGTGAAACGGCAGCTTTCTCTTCAGTGGCGACGTGCTCTATGGTCGCGCCGGTCAGGTACACCAGATAGGCTGGAACGAGCGGCAACACGCAGGGCGACAGGAAGCTGACGAGGCCGGCGACGAGCGCGGCGGGAAGTGAGACGGTGTCGATCATACCGCTACATGACCCGGGCTGCTTCTCTATGCAAGAGCCGATGTGAAGCCATCGCCGGGTTGTGAAGACGCGGTAATCGCGAGTTGACCGTCACCTTCCGTTCAGGTCTGCTGCCACGAAATCATCCTGATAAAAGTGCGCGCAATGAAAAATCTGCTCACCGATATTCCCGGCGTCCGTGTCGGTCACGCCGACAATGCCGCGCTTGCCTCGGGCGTCACCGCGGTGATCTTCGACGAACCCGCCGTGGCCGCGATGGATGTCAGCGGCGGCGGTCCCGGCATACGGGAGGGCGCGCTGCTCGATTTGGCAAATACGGTAGAGCGAGTTGACGCGCTGGCGCTGTCCGGCGGATCGGCATTCGGGCTTGAGGCTGGCGGCGGCATACAGGCGTGGCTCGCCGAACAGGGCCGCGGCCTTGCTGTCAGCACCGCGCTGGTGCCGATCGTGCCCGGCGCGGTGATTTTCGATCTGCTCAATGGTGGCGACAAGACATGGGGACGTTTTCCGCCCTATCGCGATCTGGGTTACGCGGCGGCAGCGGCGGCGGCTAGCGACAGCTTCGCACTCG
>DASWQB010000386.1:0-3760 GCA_036398335.1 Afipia sp.
TCTTCAATGTCACGTCCCATTCCGAAACCCGGCATTCTCGATATCGCACCATACGTTCCCGGTAAAAGCGGTGCGGGGCTGAGTGGGCGAGTATTCAAATTGTCCGCTAACGAGTCCGCGCTTGGTCCATCACCCAAAGCCGTCGAAGCTTTCAAAAATGGGGCCGGGCATCTTGAGGACTATCCCGACGGATCGGCGCGGCTGCTGCGTGAAGCCATCGGACGCACGTACAACATCGATCCGGCGCAAGTCGTCGTCGGTATCGGTTCGGGCGAACTGCTGCAATACCTCGCCAACATCTATCTCGCCCCCGGCAACGAGGCGATCCACACCGCACATGGGTTTCTGCTCTATCCAATCGCAACGCTCGCCAACGGCGCGACAAATGTTGTTGCTCCGGAAAAAAATCTGACGGCGGACGTAGACTCAATTCTGAACGCGGTGACCCCGCGCACCAAGCTGGTATGGCTGGCCAATCCAAACAATCCGACCGGCACCTATGTGTCGGCGAGCGAGGTGAAGCGGCTGCAAGCCAATCTGCCGCCCAACGTGCTGCTCGTGCTGGACGCGGCTTATGCCGATTTCGCCAGCGCAGACGATTATGAAGCGGGACTGGAACTGGCGAGAAACACAGACAATGTAGTGATGGCGCGGACGTTCTCAAAAATCTATGGCCTCGCCGCCGCACGCCTCGGCTTCATCTATGGTCCGGCGCACGTGATCGACGTGGTCAATCGCACGCGCGCGCCTTTCAACGCGAGCGGCCCCAGCATGCAGGCCGCAATCGCCGCGCTTGAAGACACAGATCACTACAACGCCGCCCGCGCGCACAACGAAAAATGGCGCGCATGGCTAAGCGATGAAGTAACCAAACTCGGCCTGAAGGTGACGCCAAGCGTGGCCAATTTCATTCTGATCGACTTCCCTGAGCAACAAGGCAAAACGGCCGACGATGCCGATGCGTTTCTCACCAAACGCGGACTGATCCTGCGCGCGGTGAAAGCTTACAAGCTGCCAAATTCGCTACGGCTCACCGTCGGTACCGAGGAAGCCAACCGGCTGGTGATCGAGGGCTTGCGCGATTTCATGAGCTCGAAATGAGTGCCATTCAGTTCCAGCGCGTCACCATCATCGGGCTCGGCCATATCGGCTCGTCGATCGCACGCGCCGTCAAACAGCTTGGCCTCGCAAGCGAGCTGGTTGTGACGGATGCGTCGTCCGCGATCCAAAAACGCGCGAAGGAAGTCGGGCTTGGCGACCGTATCGCCAAAACCAATGCGGAAGCGGTGAAGGATTCGGACCTCGTGATCCTCTGCGTTCCGGTCGGCAAGCTTGGTACGGTCGCCGCCGAGATCGCGCCGGGTCTTAAGGCTGGCGCGATTGTTTCCGACGTGGGTTCTGTCAAGGGACCGGTGTCCCGGGAAATGTCCGAACATCTGCCGAAGACCGTGCATTTCGTGCCGGCACATCCGGTTGCGGGTACGGAAGATTCCGGTCCCGATTCCGGCTTCGCGGAACTCTTCATCAACCGCTGGTGTATTCTGACACCGTTGCCGGATGCCGATCCCGCTGCAGTCGAAAAGCTCGCGACGCTTTGGCGCGCCATCGGCGCCAATGTCGAGACCATGACGCCGGATCATCATGATCTCGTGCTCGCCGTCACCAGCCATCTGCCGCATCTGATCGCCTACACCATCGTCGGCACAGCTGACGAACTGGAAAGCGTCACGGAGGCGGAGGTCTTGAAATTTTCCGCCGGCGGTTTCCGCGACTTCACCCGCATCGCGGCGTCCGATCCGACAATGTGGCGCGATATCTTTTTGGCGAACAAAGACGCGGTACTGGAAATGCTCGGCGCGTTTCAGGAAGACTTATCGAAGCTCACGCGCGCGATCCGGCGCGGCGACGGCGAGGCGCTGTTCGATCACTTCACGCGCACGCGGGCGATTCGGCGCGGCATCGTCAGCCTCGGACAGGACGCGGCGGGCGCAAATTTCGGACGCCCACACGGCCAGTTGCCGCCAAAGAAAGACTAGAGCTTTTCAAATCGGCGTATCTTCATCACGCGGACCGGCATCGGCTCCGCCCGAAAGCGCTATCGCCGTCAAAACAGCGCCGGCGTCTGCGCCACGCGCAGCGGTCCAAGCACGATCGCGCCATCGACGAATTTCAGCGTGAGCGCGCGCGCCGGACGGCCCTCCAGCGTGGTGGACTGGCCGAGCAGATTAATTCCCGCGATCACGCCGACATTGGCGTTTTTGCGAAACACATTGCCGAGCCCCGGAATCATCCGGTCGAGAGCGCTGATCGCTTTGTTAACATCCTGTGCGGCGGCGGAGGGCGGCTTGTCCGGCGATGTCTGCGCATTTTCTTCCAGCAATTTGTCGAGGCCGAGCACAGGAACCAGGCGCTCGAAACCGGCGACAGTCATTTGCAATTCACCCTCAAGGTAGCCGTTCGGTGTCAGACCAAGCGAGCCGGCGGCAACAGCAATGGTGTCGCCCTGCTGGACACGCGACTGGCTGAAGTCGATCCGGCCGCCGGATTGCTGGATGTCGCGGAAACGCGCCGGCCATGGCTTGGGGGAAAAATCCTTCAGTCCGCGCAATTGCGCGCGAATGTCGGCGTCGAATGGCTCGGCGAGCAGCGGGTATGAGCTCAGCACGCTGGCGGCATTGGTTTGAAAAACTGTTTCTATGACCGGATTGTCGGAAACTGTGCCTTCCACAACGCGGACATGCCACTCCGCATGCTTCGCCCGCAATAGAGGGTTTTGCCCGCTGCTATTCATGAGATCGACCGCCGGATCGTTGAACTCCATCGAGACGCGCTGCACGGCGGGCAGACCGCCCGCGCTGGCACGGCCGAGACTCCAGTTCGCCACAGCAAACGCAGGCTGCCCGCTCTCGCCGATCGCCATCGGACCCTTGAATTCGGCGATCACGCGGGTCGGATCGTAAACCTGCGCGACGGCGAGGATTTCCCCCAGCCGCGCGGTCAGAGGCCCGCGCGAGGCCAGTTGCGCCGCTGTCTGGCCGGCGAGCGAAATCACGGGCTGGTCGCATTTCACCTCAAGACGGAATGGGAAGCCCGCCACGCTGCGATCGGCGCATTCGTAAGTGCGGCCGGACTTCGCCTCGCGGGTGCGCCAGCCGTCGAATTTCTCATCGACCTGCGAGGCCGCATAAAACCAGAACGCGCTCCACACCGAGGCGAGCACAAAGAACAGACCAGGCGCGACAAAAATCGGCCAAAGGCGGCGGCGCGGCGCGAGAAGGGAGTGATTCATGAAAATTCTAGACCATCCGAATTAGGCATTTGAAAGATGCAGTGATCGCTTTGATCGGCCTTGAAGTCCAGTTGCTTACATCAGATTATCAGCCCGGAAGGCGCATGAATGGCTGGAAGACCTCTTAGCGAATCGGATTTTCCTGACGGCGACCTGTGGGTGTTCGGCTACGGCTCGCTGATGTGGCGGCCGGGATTCGATTATCTTGAGGAGGTTCCGGCGCGGCTGATCGGCGAACATCGCGCGCTCTGCGTGTATTCCATCAACCATCGCGGCACGCAGGAGCGGCCCGGCCTCGTGCTCGGCCTCGATCGGGGCGGCGCCTGCCAAGGCACCGCGTTCCGCGTCGCCGAGGCTCATCGCACGGAGACTCTCGCCTATCTGCGCCGGCGCGAACAGGTCACCGGCGTCTATCGGGAAGTCATGCGTTCGATCTGGCTGGAAGACGACGCCCGGCGCAGGGTGCGCGCG
>DASWQB010000387.1:0-4594 GCA_036398335.1 Afipia sp.
AAGATCAATGCGGCGTCGAACCGCGTCAAACCCGAACCGCCGACATCGTCGCGCACATAGATGCCGCCGATGCCGAGCGTCGCGGCCTGCCGCATCACATCGACCGGGAAGTGCTTCGTCTCGTCCCACTCGATCGCGAACGGCGCGATCTTCTCGGCCGAGAATTCGCGCGCCATGTCGCGAATGGCGATCTGGTCCTCGTTGAGCGCGAACTGCATGGCCGGCTCCACGCAGATATCGTCAGTTCATTGTTGGAATGGAGAAGTCCGCGCCGTCCTTGATGCCGGACGGCCAGCGCGAGGTCACGGTTTTGGTCTTGGTGTAGAAACGCACCGCGTCCGGGCCGTGCTGGTTGAGATCGCCGAAACCCGAACGCTTCCAGCCGCCGAAGGTGTGATAGGCCAGCGGCACCGGAATCGGCACGTTGACGCCGACCATGCCGACATTGACGCGCGATGCGAAATCGCGGGCGGCATCGCCGTCGCGGGTGAAGATCGCGACGCCGTTGCCATATTCGTGGTCGGAGGCCAGATTGAGTGCTTCGGTGTATTCGTTCGCGCGCACCACCGACAGCACGGGTCCGAAAATCTCTTCCTTGTAGATACGCATGTCCTTGGTGACGTTGTCGAACAGGCAGCCGCCCATATAGAAGCCGTTCTCATAGCCCTGCATCTTGAAGCCGCGCCCGTCGACGGCGAGCTTGGCGCCCTCCTTGATGCCGATCTCGACGTAATCCTTGACGCGGTCCAGCGCCGCCTTGGTCACCAGCGGACCGTAATCGGCGGCCAGGTCGGTGGAAGGGCCGATCTTCAAGGCCTCGACGCGCGGGATGAGTTTCGCCATCAGGCGGTCGGCCGTGGTCTTGCCGACCGGCACCGCGACCGAGATCGCCATGCAGCGCTCGCCGGCCGAGCCGTAGCCCGCGCCGATCAAGGCATCGACGGCTTGATCGAGGTCGGCGTCCGGCATGATGATGGCGTGGTTCTTGGCGCCGCCGAAGCATTGCGCGCGCTTGCCGTTCATAGCCGAACGCTCATAGATGTATTGCGCGATCGAGGACGAGCCGACGAAGCCGACGGCGCGGATGTCCGGATCTTCCAGAATCGCATCGACCGATTCCTTATCTCCGTTGACGACGTTGAGAATGCCCGGCGGCAGTCCGGCCTCGATCATCAATTTTGCGATCATCATCGGCACGGTGGGATCGCGCTCGGACGGCTTGAGGATGAAGGCGTTGCCGCAGGCAATGGCCGGCGACAGCTTCCAGAGCGGAATCATCGCCGGGAAATTGAACGGCGTGATCCCGGCGACCACACCGAGCGGCTGGCGCATCGAATAAATGTCGATGCCGGGACCGGCGCTGTCGGTGTATTCGCCCTTCATCAGATGCGGAATGCCGATGGCGAATTCGACCACTTCAAGCCCGCGCTGGATGTCGCCCTTGGCGTCGGGGATGGTTTTGCCGTGCTCGCGCGCCAGCATGTCGGCGAGCTTGTCGTAATCGCGATGCACCAGTTCGAGGAATTTCATCAGCACGCGGGCGCGGCGCTGCGGATTGGTCGCGGCCCAGGCCGGCTGCGCCGCCTTGGCGTTCTCGACCGCGGCACGCAGCTCGGCCCGGCTCGCCAGCGCGACCTTGGCCTGAACCTCGCCTGTCATCGGCTCGAACACATCCGCCGTGCGGCCAGACGAGCCCGCAACTTCCTTGCCGCCAATGAAATGACCGACTGAACGCATCGCAACCTCCCAGGACTTATTTGTATTCTTAAGCGAATTTGTTTTGCGCATCATGCCGTGGCAAATTTGGATTGGGAACCCACTATCCGCGCGGGGTCGTCATGCGCGCAGGCGCAAATATCGGCTTTTCAGCGGGGCTTTTCTGATCGTTCAACCAAAGGATGAGACGATCACCCGGTCTTGCGTGAACGGCGCTGCGATCTCACCTCGCGCTCACTCTTCGCGGGGAACTCATTCGAATCCGGTTTGCGAATTCGCTTGGCACGGGGCGATGGATGCAATGCGGCAGCGCGTCCGGCGAGCAGCATATCCTGCGACAATTGCCCGCCGGTGGCGCGCGCCAGCACCAGCGCGCCCATCATGGCGCAGATCGTTCCCATCGCCTGCTTGCGTGCCGCCCTGCTCGGCCGCGCTCCGCGCGATTCGACGACAAGCGCGATCATCTCCTCCAGCCGCCCCGCGAACGCCTTGCGGGTTTTTGCATTGGCGCGCGCAATCTCCGTGCCGAGCGCCGGCAGCACGCAGCCATTGCCGACATCGTCACGGTGCTGCGCCGTGAGGTAACCGTTGACGATGGCGTCGACTTTTTTCCCCGCCGGTGCGCGCTCCGCGCGCGCGCGCCACTTTGCGGCGATGCCGTCCATGGCGAAGATCATCGCCTCGCCGATCAACGCATCGCGCGATTTGAAATGAGCATAGAATCCGCCATGGGTCAGACCGGCCTGCTTCATCAGGTCCGCAACGCCGACCCCATGCGGCCCGTTTTTCCGCAGGCTCGTTGCCGCGCCGTGCACGATGCGGGCGCGCGTGCGCGCTTTATGCTGTTTCGAATAACGCATGCATCACCATGGCATGATAGGCATCATATAAAATGATATGTTAAGCATCATACAATGGATCGCCAGGTCTCACAATGGCGGTTGCTATTGGCGGGAACGCTCTTATTATGCATTCGCAATCGCGCCAACGGCGGCGCAGGCCGGCCGCATGCGCGCCGCCGGCCATCACAGCCCGACAGGACCGATCATGATCTCGAACTGGCTCTCCGCCGCGCTCGCGCGCAGAAACATCCACTACGGCTGGGCGGTGGTGGCGGTGACCTTTCTGACCGCGCTGGTGGCCGCGGCGTCGGTCGGCGCGCCGGGCGTATTCATCGTGCCTCTGGAAAAGGAGTTCGGCTGGAGCGCCGCGCAGATTTCATCCGCGATATCGATACGCCTCGTGCTGTTCGGGCTGATGGCGCCTTTCGCCGCCGCGCTGATGAATCGCTACGGGGTGCGGAACGTCGTGGTCAGCGCGCTGGCCACGGTCGTGACCGGGCTCATTGCGTCCATGTTCATGACACAGGTCTGGCAATTGATCCTGCTGTGGGGATTCATGGTCGGTTTCGGCTCCGGCATGATGGCGCTCGTGCTCGGAGCGACGGTGGCGACGCGGTGGTTCGTCGGCCGGCGCGGCCTTGTGGTCGGCATCCTCACCGCCAGCACCGCCACCGGGCAGCTTCTGTTCCTGCCCGTCCTTGCGCAATTGACCGAACTTTATGGCTGGCGCACGGCGCTGCTCGCTTTGTGCACGACCATGGTGGTGGCGGCCATCGGCATTCTTCTGGTGATGCGCGATCGTCCTGCCGACCTGTCGCTGCGCCCCTATGGCGATGACAGCCTTCAGCCGATCGTGTCGCCCCCGCGCAGCCGGGAACCGATCATGGCGGCGGCGTTTTCCGCCCTCAGGGAAGCTTCGCGCAGCCGCACTTTCTGGGTTTTGTTCGGTACATTCTACATCTGCGGCGCCAGCACCAACGGCCTGATCCAGACCCACTTCATCTCGCTCTGCGCCGATTTCGCCCTGCCCGCGACCGGAGCGGCAACCTTGCTCGCGGCCATGGGCGTGTTCGACTTCGTCGGCACGATTTTGTCGGGATGGCTGTCGGACCGCTACGATAATCGCTGGCTGCTGTTCTGGTATTATGGCCTGCGCGGGCTGTCGCTGCTGTTCCTGCCCTTCACCGATTTTACCTTCTACGGATTATCGCTGTTTGCGGTGTTTTACGGCCTCGATTGGGTCGCAACCGTGCCGCCGACCGTCCGCCTCTCCGCCTCCACATTCGGGGCCGAGCGCGCGGGGCTGATGTTTGGCTGGATTTTCGCCGGACACCAGCTTGGCGCGGCCTCGGTGGCTCTGGCCGCGGGCCTCTCGCGCACGTATTTGCTCAGCTATCTGCCGGCTTTCTTCGCAGCCGGTGTGCTGTGCCTGATCGCCGCGCTTGCGGTGCTGTCGATCCGCCGTGACAAAAAGCTCGCGGTGGCTTAGTGGAGTGAATCTGACATCGCCCACTTGCCCCGCCGCGCAAAGCCGGGTTTGTAGTGCACGGATTCCATTCATCAGGCGAGTTTTGAAATGCGGCGAGTAGTTGTGACGGGCATGGGCGCGGTGTCGCCATTGGGCTGCGGCGTGGAGACCAACTGGTCGCGCCTGATCGCCGGACAATCCGGTCTGCGGAAACTGTCGGATAATTTTGTCGGCGAATTGCCGGCCAAGGTTGCCGGCGTGGTTCCCGACCTTGCCGAGGATTCGGAGGGCGGTTTCGATCCCAACCGCGCCGCGCCGCACAAGGACCAGAAGAAAATGGATCGCTTCATCCTGTTCGCCCTGATGGCGGCGGAAGAAGCGGTGGCGCAGGCCGGTTGGCGGCCCGAAAACACCCGTGAACTGGAACGCACCGCAACCATCATCGGCTCCGGCGTCGGTGGCTTTCCGGCCATCGCCGATGCGGTGCGGCTTGCCGACACCAAGGGCGTGCGGCGGCTGTCGCCGTTCACGGTGCCCTCCTTCCTCGTCAACCTCGCCGCGGGCCAGG
>DASWQB010000388.1:0-5247 GCA_036398335.1 Afipia sp.
ATCCGAAGGCGGCGCCGGCGAAACCGTTCGCGTTGTCATTCACGCGCTCATCATCGCGCTGGTGATCCGCACTTTTCTGTTTCAGCCTTTCAACATTCCATCCGGGTCGATGAAGTCCACCCTGCTGGTGGGCGATTATCTGTTCGTCTCGAAATACTCATATGGCTACAGCCATTACTCGATCCCGCTGTCGCCGCCGCTGTTCTCCGGACGCATTTTCGGGTCCGATCCCGCGCGCGGCGATGTCGTGGTCTTTCGCCTGCCCAAGGATGACACCACCGATTACATCAAGCGCGTAATCGGTCTTCCCGGCGACCGCATCCAGATGAAAGAGGGGCTGCTCTACATCAACGACGTTCCGGTCAAGCGCGAGCGGCTGGAGGATTTTGTCGGCGAGGACCCCTGCGGTTCGGATGCCACCGCGCGGGTGAAGCAGTGGAAGGAAACCCTGCCCAACGGGGTGACCTACAAGACGCTCGATTGCGTCGATAACGGATTTTACGACAACACCAATGTGTATGTGGTGCCGCCCGGCGATTTCTTCATGATGGGCGACAATCGCGACAATTCCACCGACAGCCGCGTGCTCTCGGCGGTCGGTTATGTTCCGAAGGAAAATCTCATCGGCCGCGCGCAGATGATTTTCTTCTCCATCGCAGAGGGTGAGCAGGCCTGGCAATTCTGGCGCTGGCCTGCCGCAGTGCGCTGGAATCGTATATTCTCCTTCGTGCGATGAGAGACGGGACCGCACTCGACACGTCTGCGGCGGCACCAACGTCTGACGTGAAAACGCCGGATGCGAATGCGGCTGAGGCCGTGTCGGCCGGGACGGCAGCGATCGCGCCCGGCACGGCTGGCGCATCCGAACCTGAATCCAAGCCTGCCAAGAAGGCACGCAAGGCGAGCGCCAGGCCGAGTGCCAAGGCCGCGGCAAAAGCCATCGAACAGCGCATCGGCCACACCTTCGCCGATCCCTCGCTGCTGACAACCGCGCTCACTCATGTTTCCGCGCTCAAATCCGCGCGCAACCGTGAAGGCAGCTATCAGCGCCTCGAATTTCTCGGCGATCACGTGCTCGGCCTGATTGTCTCGGACATGCTTTATCGCGCATTTCCGAAAGCGGACGAGGGCGAGATGTCCAAGCGTCTTGCCGATCTGGTGCGGCGGGAAGCCTGCGCCGATGTCGCCAAATCGCTCGGCCTGAACGAGGCGATCAAGCTCGGCACAGTCGGTCCGGGCGCGAGCGCGCGGCTGCGAAATTCCGTGGTCGGCGATATTTGCGAGGCGGTGATTGGCGCGATCTTCCTCGATGGCGGTTACCCGGCGGCGGTGAAATTCGTGGAGTCCAACTGGACCGAGCGAATGCGCAAGCCGGTGCGCCCCTTGCGCGATCCAAAAACGATTTTGCAGGAATGGGCGCAGGGCAAGGGCCTGCCGACGCCGGTTTACCGCGAGATGGAGCGCAGCGGCCCGCATCACGATCCGCGCTTCCGTGTGGCGGTCGAATTGCCGGGTCTTGTCCCGGCCGAAGGCGAGGGTGGCAGCAAACGCGCCGCCGAAAAAGCCGCCGCGACGGCGCTGCTCAGCCGCGAAGGCGTGTCAGGCGGCAAGGATGTCTGAAGCTGTTCAGGAGAAATCCTCGGCGCCGACCCGCTGCGGTTTCGTTGCCCTGATTGGTGCGCCGAATGTCGGCAAGTCCACGCTGGTCAATGCCCTGGTCGGCTCCAAGGTCACCATCGTCTCGAAGAAGGTGCAGACCACGCGCGCTCTGATCCGTGGCATCGTGATCGAGAACAACGCGCAGATCGTGCTGGTGGATACACCCGGCATCTTCGCGCCGAAGCGCCGGCTCGACCGCGCGATGGTCTCGACCGCATGGAGCGGCGCGCATGACGCCGATCTGGTGTGCGTGCTGCTCGACGCGCGGGAGGGCCTCGATGAGGAGGCGGATGCGATTTTCGCAAGACTCGATGGCGTCAAGCATCCGAAATTCCTTGTCATCAACAAGATCGACCTTGTGCCGCGCGAGAAGTTGCTGGCACTCACGCAAAAGGCCAATGAGCGGCTGCACTTTGAGAAGACGTTCATGATCGCCGCGCTCAGTGGCGATGGCGTGGACGATCTGCGCCGCGCTCTGGCGGACGCGGTGCCCGAGGGTCCGTTCCATTATCCGGAAGACCAGATGTCGGACGCGCCGCTGCGCCATCTGGCGGCCGAGATCACCCGCGAGAAAATCTACCGGCAACTGCATCAGGAGCTGCCGTATCAGTCCACGGTCGAGACCGACTCATGGACCGAGCGCAAGGACAAATCGGTACGGATCGAGCAGACGATTTTCGTCGAGCGCGACAGCCAGCGCAAGATCGTGCTCGGCAAGGGCGGCGCGACCATCAAGTCGATCGGCGCGGATTCGCGCAAGGAGATCGCCGAGATCGTCGGCGTACCCGTGCATCTGTTTCTGTTCGTCAAGGTGCGGGACGGCTGGGGCGACGATCCGGAACGCTATCGCGAAATGGGGCTGGAGTTTCCAAACGAATGATCGGCCCTGACGTCAAGCTGCCAAAGCATGTGTTCTATTTCGAGGTGTGCCTTTATCTGTCGCTGCTCCTCGACAGCCTGTCGGCCGCATTCCTCGATGTCATGCCCGACGATGTGTCCGAGCCGGCCACCCGGCTGCTTAACCTGACCAACGCGATTCTGATTCTTTTCGTGTTCTATATGATCTGGCTGGCGGCGCACCGCCGCAAGAACTGGGCGCGGATGGTGCTGATGGTGTTCCTGATGCTGTCGGTGGCGTCGCTGGTCACGGCGATCGGCGACAATGGAGTGGATTTTGGCGGCGTCGTGGACATTGTTTCTGTGGCGCTCTCGGCCATCGGCCTCAGCTTTTCCTACACCGGCGATGCCAAGGGATGGTTCGATAACGCTTCAGTTTAAGGTATGCTTCCTGAGTCATGGAATGGACTGACGAAGGCATCGTGCTGGGAACAAGGCGTCATGGCGAGACCAGTGCCATTGTCGAGCTGATGACTCGCGGCCATGGTCGTCATCTCGGCCTCGTGCGAGGCGGGGTGGGCCGGCGGATGCGGCCGCTGCTCCAGCCAGGCAATTCGGTGAGCGCGGTGTGGCGGGCCCGGCTCGACGAGCATCTGGGCACCTATGTGATCGAGGGCACGCGGTTGCGCGCCGCCACCATGTTCGCATCCTCGCATGCGGTCTATGGCGTGACCCATCTGGCGGCGCTGGCGCGGTTGCTGCCCGAGCGCGATCCGCATGATGACATCTATGAACTGTTGAATTCCATTTTGAACGATTTCGACGATCCGGTGACTGCCGCGATCCATCTGGTCAGGTTCGAACTGGCGATGCTGACCGAGCTTGGCTTCGGTCTCGATCTGTCGGCCTGCGCAGCAACCGGCGCAACCGATGATCTGGTTTATGTCTCGCCAAAATCCGGCAACGCGGTATCGCGGGCGGCGGGCGAGCCATGGGCCGATCGCATGCTCCGGCTGCCGACTTTCCTGCGCGAGAGCGGCGCTGGCGCCGAAGGCATCAATGGCTGGAGCGAGGATGACATTGCCGACGGTTTTCGCCTGACCGGCATTTTTCTGATGCGCAACGTGCTGGAGCCGCGGGGGCTGGGCCATTCGGACGCGCGCGAGGGCTTTATCGCCGCGGTGATACGGCCCCGCGTACGTGTCGCTGCCGAATAGTCCTGCCGCTTCAACGTCAAACCGGACGTTCGGTATTTCAGCCCGATTCATTCTTGTTCAGGCCCCAAACAGAGGTTAACCCGTTCGAATGGGCAAACGAGTGATTCCCCCAGAGCCGGAACCGATGGAGGTTCAGGACGTCGCGTTGCGCGAGGCGCTTGAAGAGCGTTACCTCGCTTACGCGCTATCGACCATCATGCACCGCGCGCTGCCCGACGCGCGCGACGGCATGAAGCCGGTGCACCGGCGCATCCTCTATGGCATGCGGTTGCTGCGGCTCGATCCGGGCACGCCCTTCAAGAAATCCGCGAAAATCGTCGGCGACGTGATGGGCTCGTTCCATCCGCATGGCGACCAGTCGATCTACGACGCTTTGGTGCGCCTCGCGCAGGACTTCGCCTCGCGTTATCCGCTGGTCGACGGGCAGGGCAATTTCGGCAATATCGACGGCGATAATCCCGCCGCCTATCGCTACACCGAAGCGCGCATGACCGAGGTCGCGCGGCTTCTGCTCGAGGGCATCGATGAGAATGCGGTCGAGTTTCGTCCCAACTATGACGGCCAGTCGCGCGAGCCGGTGGTATTGCCCGGAGGATTTCCGAATTTGCTCGCCAACGGCGCGCAAGGCATCGCGGTCGGCATGGCGACCTCGATCCCGCCGCACAACGCCGCTGAACTTTGCGACGCGGCGCTGCATCTGATCGATAAGCCGGCGACCAAAACGCGCGGCCTTCTGAAATACGTCAAGGGTCCGGATTTTCCGACCGGCGGCATCGTGGTCGACGACCATGCCTCGATCGCGGAGGCCTATACCACCGGGCGTGGCGGCTTTCGCGTGCGCGCCAGATGGGAAAAGGAAGACGGCGCACGCGGCGGCTGGAACATCGTTGTCACCGAGATCCCATGGCTGGTGCAGAAGTCGCGTCTCATCGAGCGCATCGCCGAACTGCTCAACGATAAGAAGCTGCTGCTGGTTGGCGACATTCGCGATGAATCGGCCGAGGACGTGCGAATCGTCATCGAGCCGAAATCGCGCAATGTCGATCCCGAAGTGCTGATGGAGACGCTGTTCAAGCAGACCGAGCTTGAAAGCCGCATCCCGCTCAATCTCAACGTGCTGGTGAAGGGCCGGGTGCCGAAAGTGCTCGGCCTTGCCGAGTGCCTGCGCGAATGGCTCGACCATCTGCGCGATGTGCTGTTGCGCCGTGCCGAATATCGCCGCGCGCAGATCGAGCACCGTCTTGAGGTGCTCGGCGGCTATCTGATCGCGTATCTGAACCTCGACAAGGTCATCAAGATCATCCGCACCGAGGACGAGCCCAAGCCCGTCCTCATCAAGACGTTCAAGCTGACTGATTTGCAGGCCGATTCCATCCTCAACATGCGGCTGCGCAATTTGCGCAAGCTGGAGGAAATGGAAATCCGAGGCGAGGACAAGGCGCTGCGCGCCGAACTGAAGGGCCTCAAAGCGCTGGTCGCATCAGAGGACGAGCAGTGGAAGAAGGTCGGCGAGCAGGTTCGCAAGGTGCGCGAT
>DASWQB010000389.1:0-2660 GCA_036398335.1 Afipia sp.
CTTGAGCGACGCTAGCGTCGCGGTCAGTTGCTTTTGCATTTCGCCGCGCTCGGCTCTGAAAGAACGCCGCCCCGCGCTTGGCCCATGCCTCCCGCTTTTCGGCATCGGTGGTTTCCGCCAGCACGATCAGCGCGCCCGCCAGTTCGTCGGTGGTGAGGTTGGCCGCTCCCGTGGCGATCACCAGTTCGCCGAGCTGCTGCACCTTGCGCGCCTTCAGTTCGCGCGTCTTGTCCTCTAGCGCTTTCAGTTCTGTGTCAAAGTCGCGAGGCTTGCGCATCATGTCCTCCATCAATGTTGATGGAGCGACGATAGTCGAGCACCTTTCGGAATGCTGTAATGTCACCGAGACGGTTTGAGACGGCGCGGTCCGTCCCGAGAAATTTATTTCGAGGGCGCGCTTATACGTCGTTCCGACGTGCGCTTGAGCGTGTCAATGATCCGATCGCGATGGCGATCTATCATCTTCACGTCAAGGTCATCGGCCGCAAAGCTGGCCAGAGCGCGGTGGCGTCCGCCGCCTATCGCTCGGCATCGCGGCTGCGCGACGAGCGGCTCGGCCGCGATCAGGACTTCACCGCCAAGCGCGGCGTCGTCCATTCCGGGGTGCTGCTGGCGGAGACCGCGCCGGAGCATTGGTCCGACCGCGAACGACTGTGGAACGATGTCGAGGCGTTCGAGGTCAGGAAGGACGCGCAGCTTGCCCGCGAGGTCGAGTTCGCCCTTCCGCGCGAGATGACGCAGGCGCAGGGCATTGCACTCGCCCGCGACTTCGCACAGTCGGAATTTGTCGATCAGGGCATGATCGCCGATCTCAATGTGCATTGGGACATCGGCGAGGACGGGATGCCCAAACCCCATGCCCATGTCATGCTGACGATGCGCCAAGTCAGCGTGAATGCGGACGAGACCAGCTTCGGCCCGAAGGTGCGGGACTGGAACCGCGCGGAAATGGTGGAGCGCTGGCGGGAGCGTTGGGCCGAGTTGGCCAACGAGCGGCTGGCCGAACTGGACATCGACGCGCGGATCGACCATCGCAGCCTTGAGGCGCAGGGCATCGCGCTGGAGCCGCAAAGCCAGATCGGCGCACCGGCACAGCGGATCGAGAGCGAAGGAATCGAGGCTGCCGACCGGGCCGAGATGCACCGCGAGATCGCGCGGGGCAACGGCGCGCGGATCATTGCCGATCCGTCCATCGCACTCGACGCGATCACGCACCAGCAATCGACCTTCACACGCCGCGACATGGCGATGTTCACGCACCGGCACAGCGACGGGTTGGAGCAATTCAACGAGATCATGGGCGCGATCCGGAACGCGCCCGATATCGTCGAACTCGGCCAGGACGGGCGTGGTGAAGATCGGTTCACCACCCGCGACATGATCGAGGCCGAGCAGCGTTTGCACCGAGCAGCGGTACTGATGGCGGAACGCGAACGGCATGAGGTGAACGACGCCGACAGAGAAGCGGCATTGGCCCGAGCGGAACAGCGCGGCCTTGTGCTTTCCGGCGAGCAGGCCGACGCACTGGCGCATGTCACGGACGGGCGCGACCTTGGCATTGTCGTCGGTTATGCCGGGACGGGAAAGAGCGCCATGCTTGGCGTTGCCCGCGAGGCTTGGGAGACGGCAGGCTTTGAGGTTCGCGGCGTTGCATTGTCCGGCATCGCCGCCGAGAATCTGGAAAGCGGATCGGGCATCGCGTCACGCACCATCGCCAGCATGGAGCACGGCTGGAACAACGGCCGTGACATGCTGACTTCGCGCGACGTGCTTGTCATCGACGAGGCCGGCATGGTCGGCACGCGCCAGTTGGAGCGCGTGCTGTCCCATGCCGCCGAAGCAGGCGCAAAGGTCGTCCTGGTCGGCGATCCGCAGCAATTGCAATCCATCGAAGCCGGCGCGGCGTTCCGCTCGATCCATGAGCGTCACGGCGGCGCGGAAATCGGCGAGGTCCGCCGCCAGCGCGAGGATTGGCAGCGCGACGCCACCCGCGATCTGGCGACCGGCAGAACGCGAGATTCCATCCATGCCTATGACAGCCACGGCATGGTGCATGAAGCCCAATCCCGCGAGCAGGCCCGCGGCGACCTGATCGACCGTTGGGACCGCGACCGGCAGGCGACACCAGATAGCACCCGCATCATCCTCACCCACACCAATGACGAGGTACGTGCCTTGAACGAGGGTGCGCGGGGTCGGATGCGGGCGGCGGGTGATCTCGGCGAGGACGTTCACCTGAAAGTCGAACGCGGAGCGCGCAGTTTTGCCGCCGGGGACCGCGTCATGTTCCTGCAAAACGAGCGCGGCCTTGGCGTGAAAAACGGCACGCTCGGGACTATCGAACAGGTCAGCGCGCAGAGCATGACCGTGCGCACCGATGACGGGCGCAACGTTTCGTTTGACCTCAAGGACTACAACAAGATCGACCACGGCTATGCCGCGACGATCCACAAGGCGCAGGGCATGACGGTGGACCGCACCCACGTTCTGGCGACACCGGGCATGGATGCCCACGGCAGCTATGTCGCGCTGTCGCGCCACCGGGACGGCATGGACCTGCATTACGGCCGCGACGACTTCGCCGGTCAGGACCGGCTTGTCCGTACCTTGTCGCGCGACCGCGCCAAGGACATGGCGTCGGACTACGAACCGGCGCAGAG
>DASWQB010000390.1:0-7251 GCA_036398335.1 Afipia sp.
GCGCGACATCCTGAGCTACGTCGAGTCGATCCTGCGCGTTTACAACCAATACGGCCGCCGCGACAACATCTACAAGGCGCGCATCAAAATTCTGGTCCACGAACTCGGCATCGAGAAATTCAGGGCCGAGGTCGAGGAAGAATGGCATCGCATCCGCGACACCGCGCTCGCGCTCGACCCGGCGGAAGTGGACGACATCCGCTCCCGCTTCACCTATCCGGCTTATGAGCGGCTGCCCGACATGCCGGACGAATTGCGCAAGGCCGCGCATGATTCGAAGTTCGAGGCCTGGCGCAAGAATTCCGTATCGCCGCACAAGGTGCCGGGCTATTCCATCGTCACGCTGTCGCTCAAGCCTGTCGGCGCGCCTCCGGGCGATGCGTCCGCCGAGCAGATGGATGCGATTGCGGATTTGGCCGATGAATATTCATTCGGTGAAATCCGTGTCGGCCACGAGCAAAATCTGGCGCTGCCGCACGTCGCCAAGCGCGATCTGCCGGCGCTATGGCGCGCGCTCGACAAGATCGGCGTCGCGACGCCGAACGTCAATCTCGTCACCGACATCATCGCCTGTCCGGGGCTGGATTACTGTTCGCTCGCCAACACCCGTTCGATTCCGATCGCACAGGAACTGACGCGGCGTTTCGCCAATTTCGACACCGCCAACCTGATTGGCCGCCTGCACATCAATATCTCCGGCTGCATCAATGCCTGCGGTCATCATCACGTCGGTCATATCGGTATCCTGGGCGTCGAGAAGAACGACGCCGAATTCTATCAGGTGACAATCGGCGGCCGCGCCGACGAGAAGGCCGAGCTCGGCCATTTGATCGGGCCTGCCGTGCCATATGATCAGGTCTGCGACGTTGTCGAGGACATCGTCGAGACATATCTGTCACTGCGTGCGCGGCCGGATGAACTGTTCATCGACACGGTCAAGCGTCTCGGCGTCGAGCCTTTCAAGGAACGTGTCTATGCCACTCGTTAAGGGAAACCAGGTCGTCAGCGACGAATTCGTCACGCTCGGCGATGAGGACGCGATTCCGGCGGGCGGCAATGCGCTGATTCCGGCGGCGCGTTTTTTTGCGGATGCCGACGCACTTCTCGCGCGTGACGGCAAGATCGGCGTGATCTGGCCGAACAATCGCGACATCGAGGAGCTTGCGCCTTATTTGCAAAAGCTCGCGGTCGTCGCGTTGGTGTTCCCGACGTTTCGCGATGGCCGCGCCTATTCGCAATCGCGCATCCTGCGCGAGCGTTACGCTTATCAAGGCGAGGTCCGCGCCACCGGTCAGGTGCTGCGCGACCAGTTCGTGTTCATGCTGCGCGCCGGTTTCGACGCCTTCCTCGTCAAGAAGGAGAGTGACGCCGAAGCCTTCGCCAATGTCGCCAAGCGTTATTCGGTGTTTTATCAGCCGGCAGCGGATGGGCGGCCGACCGCGTTCCGTCGCCGTATGGCATTTCACACCGCGGGCGCATCCTCATGAGAAGCTCGGCGTCGTCGTTCATCACTGACGGGTCACTGGCGTCTTCCGCGCCAACGCTGGCGCGCGCGGCTGAACTCGGCGCACAACTGGAAGCCGCATCGCCCGCCGAAATCATCGGCGCTGCGCTCAAAGAGGTCGGACGCGACAAATTGGCGCTGGTCTCCTCCTTCGGCACCGAGTCGGCCGCGTTGCTGAAATTCGCCGCCGATGTCGATCCGGCGATCCCTGTGGTCTTTCTCGACACCGGCTGGCTGTTCGAGGAGACGCTGGCTTACCGCGATACGCTGACAAAGTTGTTCGGCTTGCGCGATGTGCGCACGATCCATCCGCTCGCGGACGATCTGGCGCATGAGGACAAGGACCGCGATCTGTGGTTTTCCAATCCGGATCGTTGCTGTTTTATCCGCAAGGTCGAGCCGCTGGCGCGTGCGCTGGCGCCGTTCGAAGCGTGGCTGAACGGACGCAAGCGGTTTCAGGGCGGCGACCGCGCCGCCATTCCCGTGGTCGAGGCCGATAACGAACGCCTGAAATTCAATCCGCTCGCCAACGTCACACAGGATGAGTTGAAGGCGCTGTATGCGACGATGAACATCCCGCCGCATCCCTTGGTCGCCTCCGGCTTCTCCTCGATCGGGTGCATGCCCTGCACCAGCCGCACCGCGCCTGGAGAAGACCCGCGCGCCGGCCGCTGGCGCGGCCGCGACAAGACCGAATGCGGCATCCACGTAGCAAAAATTTCTTGATACGGGCGTTTCGAGAACTGAGTTGAGGATCAAAGTGTCGTTTAAGACCCTCTTCTTAGAATGTTCTCCTTGCCGTTCGATAAAGAACGGAACTCCGTTTCGTTGACTTGTCAGTGCTTTTTCCAGACTTTCGGCGCTTCATCGGTGGCAATCACGTCGCCGCGCTGAATGGAGATTTAGATGCTTCGCCGTACTTTGCCGCTCATCGCGGGCCTCATTGTGTCAGGCACACTGGCAAGCTCCGCATTTGCCGCTGACATCTCGCTGCTCAACGTGTCCTACGATCCGACGCGCGAGTTGTATGTCGATTTCAACAAATCGTTCGCCGCCGCCTATCAGAAGGACACCGGCAAGAGCGTTGAGATCAAGCAGTCGCATGGCGGCTCGGGCGCGCAGGCGCGCTCGGTGATCGACGGTTTGCAGGCCGATGTCGTCACGCTGGCGCTGGCTTACGACATCGACGCAATTGCCAATAAGGGACTTCTGAACAAGGACTGGCAGAAGAGCCTGCCGCAGAATTCCTCGCCTTACACGTCGACCATCGTGTTCCTCGTCCGCAAGGGCAATCCGAAAGCCATCAAGGACTGGAGCGATCTGCTCAAGAGCGGCGTGCAGGTCATCACGCCAAACCCGAAGACCTCCGGCGGCGCGCGCTGGAACTACCTCGCGGCGTGGGGTTACGCGCTGAAGCAGTCCGGCGGCTCGGCGGACAAGGCCAAGCAGTTCGTCGCCGATCTCTTCAAGCAGGTGCCCGTGCTCGACACCGGCGCGCGCGGCTCGACCGTGACGTTCGTCGAGCGCGGCGTGGGCGACGTGTTGCTGGCGTGGGAGAACGAGGCGTATCTGGCGGTGAAGGAATTCGGCGCCGACAAGTTCGAGATCGTCGCGCCATCCGTCTCGATCCTCGCCGAACCGCCGGTTGCGATCGTTGACACCGTCGTCGAGAAGAAAGGCACCCGTGCCACCGCCGAGGCTTACCTGAAATACTGGTACACCAAGGATGGCCAGGAAATCGCCGCGCGCAATTTCTATCGTCCGCGCGACGCCGATGTCGCCAAGAAATATGCTAACAACTTCGCCAAGGTCGATCTGTTCACCATCGACGACGTGTTCGGCGGCTGGACCAAGGCGCAGAAGGAACATTTCGCGGACGGCGGCATTTTCGACCAGATCTACAAGAACTGAGATCGATGCGCGAAGATGCGTCATTGCCGGATCTGATCCGGCAATCCATCTTCTGAACAAGGATGGATGCCCGGGTTCAACCCGGGCATGACAACCGGGGGCAGGGGTATCGTGAGCGCATTGGCAAGACGGAGCGTGCTGCCGGGATTTGGTCTCACGATGGGGCTGACGCTGACATGGCTCTCCATCATCATTTTGATCCCGCTCGCGGGACTTTTCATTAAAACCACCGAACTCAGTTTTTCGGAGTTCATCGCGACCGTCACCAGCCGCCGCACGCTCCACGCATTGTCGATTTCGTTCGGCATCGCGTTTGCGGCAGCCCTGGTCAATCTTGTCGCCGGCGTTCTCGTGGTGTGGGCGCTGGTGCGCTATCGCTTTCCCGCTCACCGGATATTCGACGCCATCGTCGATATTCCCTTCGCGCTGCCGACGGCGGTCGCGGGCATCGCGCTGAGCACGCTGTTTGCACGCAACGGATGGCTCGGTGCGCCGCTGGAGGCGCTCGGCATCAAGGTGGCGTATACGCCGCTCGGCATTTTCATAGCCATGATCTTCATCGGCATTCCGTTTGTGGTGCGCACGGTGCAGCCTGTCCTCACCGACCTTGAAGTCGAACTCGAGGAGGCGGCGACCAGCCTCGGCGCGACGCGCTGGCAGATCATCAGCAAGGTCATCTTGCCGAGCCTGACGCCGGCGATTCTCACCGGCTTTGCCCTGGCCTTCGCCCGCGCGGTGGGCGAATACGGCTCGGTGATCTTCATCGCCGGAAATTTGCCCGGCATTTCGGAAATCGCGCCGCTGCTCATCGTGATACGGCTGTCCGAATTCCGCTACGCCGATGCCACCGCGATCGCTGTCGTCATGCTGGTCGTCGCCTTTCTGATTATCTTCGTCCTTAATCGCATTCAGCGCTGGGCGCAGTCGCGCGGCGCGGTGGGCAGCTGAATCATGAGCACTCTCGTAGAGACCACCGGCACTATTCCGCGCCACGTTGCGTCTCTGGCGCAGCGCGACTCACGGACCGAGCCGCGCGCGCTGCGGTTCGCCATCATCGCCTTTGCGGTGTTCTTTCTGTCTGTGTTCGTCGTTCTGCCGCTCATTCTGGTTTTCGTGACCGCCTTTTCGAAAGGCGTCCTTTATTATCTCGAAGCATTGTCGGGGACGGAAACGCTTGCGGCGATCGGACTGACGCTGATCGCGGCGCTGACCGCGGTGACGCTCAATCTGTTGTTCGGACTGGTGGCGGCGTGGGCCATCGCCAAATTCGATTTCAAAGGCAAGACGCTGCTCATCACCCTGATCGATCTGCCGTTCTCGGTCAGTCCGGTCATCGCGGGACTTGTGTTCGTGCTGCTGTTCGGCGCGCAGGGCTTTTTCGGAACATGGCTGATCGCGCACAATGTTCGAATTCTGTTCGCGATCCCCGCCATCATCTTGGCGACGACGTTCGTGACGTTTCCGTTCGTGGCGCGCGAACTGATCCCGCTGATGCAGGAGCAGGGTACGCAGGAAGAGGAAGCTGCCATCTCGCTCGGCGCCTCGGGGCTGCGCACGTTCTTCCGCGTGACCATTCCCAACATCAAATGGGGCATTCTCTACGGCGTGCTGCTATGTAACGCACGCGCCATGGGCGAGTTCGGCGCGGTGTCGGTCGTATCTGGCCATATCCGCGGCGAGACAAACACCATGCCGCTGCTGGTGGAAATCCTCTATAATGAATATCAGCTTGTCGCCTCGTTCGCGGTTGCTTCGCTGCTCGCTTTCCTGGCCCTCGTCACGCTGATCGCAAAAACCATTCTCGAAAGTCAAATCGAAGAAGGACATCCCTCCCGTGACGATTGAAGTCCGCAACCTCGTCAAGCAATTCGGTGCGTTCAAAGCGCTCGACAACGTCGATCTCAAGGTCGAGGCCGGCGAACTGGTCGCGCTGCTCGGCCCGTCAGGTTCGGGCAAGACCACGCTGCTTCGTATCATCGCCGGCCTCGACTGGCCGGATAGCGGCTCGGTGAGCTTCGACGGCGAGGACGCGTTGTCGCGCGGCGCGGGTGAGCGCCATGTCGGTTTCGTGTTCCAGCATTATGCGCTGTTCCGCCACATGAGCGTGTTCGAGAACGTGGCCTTCGGCCTTCGGGTACAGCCGCGCAAAATACGCCAGAGCGAGGAAAAGATCCGCAAGCGGGTGAAGGATTTGCTCGATCTCGTGCAGCTCGGTTGGCTGGCGGACCGCTATCCCAGCCAGTTGTCCGGCGGCCAGCGTCAGCGTATCGCGCTGGCGCGCGCGCTGGCGATCGAGCCGCGCATCCTGCTGCTGGACGAGCCGTTCGGCGCGCTCGACGCCAAGGTGCGCAAGGAACTGCGCCGCTGGCTGCGGCAACTGCATGACGAGATTCACGTCACCTCGATCTTCGTGACGCATGATCAGGAAGAGGCGCTGGAAGTCGCCAACCGCGTGGTGGTGATGGACAAGGGCAGGATCGAGCAGATCGGGTCGCCCGGCGACGTCTATGATAATCCGGCCACGTCTTTCGTGCACAGCTTCATCGGCGAGTCCATCGTGCTGCCGGTGCAGGTGCAGGATGGGCGCATCAGCATCGGCGACAAGGTGCTGAACCTCGACCAGCGCAACGTGGCCTCCGGGCCATCAAATCTCTTCATCCGCCGCCACGACGTGGCGCTGGTCCCGCCCGGCAGCGGCGTGATCGACGGCGATGTCAGGCATGTGCGGGCTTTCGGCCCGACCCAGCGCGCGGACGTCGCGTTGCGCGTCGGCGGCGGCGAGACGCTGATCGAGATCGACGCGCCGCGCGACCGCGACTTGAAGCCGGGCGACGTGGTCAGTCTTCAGCCCCGCCGCTACCGGATTTTCGCAGCGGCTTAGGCTCATTGTCCCGGGCGCGATGCAACGTGCAACGTTGCTTCGCAGAACCTGGGCCGTCGAGAACTCTGACGTCTGGATGGCCCCGGCTCTGCGGAGCGTCACTGCGTACGGCGCCGCGTCCGGGGCACGTGGTCCGCCATTTGCGGGACACTCGGCTTCATCAAAAGACCTCCACGTTCACCTTTCAGCCATTGTTCCTGTGCAACAACTGCCCTGAATCGATGGGGCTGGGCGGATGTTCTGCAAGACATTGGCGTTACTGGGAATGCTGATGCTCGGCGGTTGCGCCGGGCAGGAAATCTCCACCGAACAGCCCTCCTTTTATACCAGCATGGCCAGTTCCTCAGCCAGGCTCGACGCCGAGGGCGCGGCCTCGATGATCTCCGAATATCGCCGCAACAACGGTCTTGGCTCCGTCGCCATCGACCCCGAATTGATGAAGGCCGCTGAGTCGCAATCGCAGGCGATGGCAAGCCGCAACAAGCTCGATCACGATGTCGCGGGATCCTTCGCAAAACGCCTGAAGGCCTCCGGCTTCGATGCGACGAAGGGTGTCGAAAACATTTCCGCCGGATACCACACCATGGCCGAGGCATTTTCCGGCTGGCGCGATTCCCCGTCCCACCGTGCGAACATGCTGGCCACGGGTGTCACAAAAATGGGCATCTCGGCGGTCTATGCTCCGAGCTCCAAATACAAGGTGTTCTGGACCATGATTTTGGCGGCCCCGGACGCAAGATAAAATTCAAGATAAAACTCAAGATAAACCTTCCGTGACGCTGCCCTGTGCATTTTGGGCCGATTGACGCGGTGAGGAGTTAGGGCCACCGTACCCCCCAATATGGTGGCGATGTTTTTTAGTGACGATCATGGATAGTCCTCTTCCCGGCCCGGTTTCCGATCCAAACACGCCCTCAAAACCGGTGGACGCGCTGCGCGTGCTGGTGCTTCAGGG
>DASWQB010000391.1:0-2716 GCA_036398335.1 Afipia sp.
GTCTCGGCGGTCACGATGCGCGGGCCGGTTACGTATTCGCCGTATTCGGCGGTGTTCGAGATCGAATAGTTCATGTTGGCGATGCCGCCTTCATAGATCAGGTCCACGATCAGCTTGAGTTCGTGCAGGCACTCGAAGTAAGCCATCTCCGGCGCGTAACCGGCTTCCACCAGCGTCTCGAAACCGGCGCGGATCAGCTCAACGGTGCCGCCGCACAAAACAGCCTGCTCGCCGAACAGATCGGTCTCGGTCTCTTCCTTGAACGAGGTCTCGATGATGCCGGCGCGGCCGCCGCCGATCGCCGAGGCATAGGACAGGCCGAGATCGTGCGCGTTGCCGGAGACGTCCTTGGCGATCGCGATCAGGCTCGGCACGCCGCCGCCGCGCTGATATTCGGAACGCACGGTGTGGCCGGGGCCCTTCGGCGCGATCATCAGCACATCGAGATCGGCGCGCGGCTCGAGCAGGTTGAAATGAATGTTGAGACCATGCGCGAACAGCAGCGCCGCGCCCTGCTTCATGTTGTCGTGCAAATGTTCGCGGTAGATGTCAGCCTGCAATTCGTCGGGCGTCAGCATCATCATGACGTCGGCCCACTTCGCCGCTTCGGCGACTTCCATCACCTTGAAGCCGGCGGCTTCGGCCTTTTTGGCGGTCGCCGAGCCCTTGCGCAGCGCGATCGCGACATCCTTGACGCCGGAGTCCTTGAGGTTCAGCGCGTGGGCATGGCCCTGGCTGCCGTAACCGATGATGACGACCTTCTTGCCCTTGATGAGGTTCAGGTCGGCGTCGCGATCGTAATAAACACGCATGGTTCTATCCTCTCTTGTGGGCGATGCCCCGGTCAGCAGGTTTTCGGATGAGCGGGCAAGGCCCGGACGGATTGCCGCCGTTGTGTATTGCGGCGGCCGGTGCGAGACAAGCCCACCCCAGCAGATTTGATCTCGATTCCAGTCATGGCGCCCTCAACACCGGATAGAGCGACGCCAAAAGCAGCAGCGCCATCGTGACGTTGAAGATGCGCACCGCGATGGGCTGGCTGATCACCGATTGCAGCGACGTTCCCAAAGTGGTCCAGGTCACGGCCGCGCCGAATTCCACCGCCAGCATCACGGCCGACAGCACCAGGATGTTGACCGGATAAGGTGCAATCGCGGCATAGGCCGTCACCACGCCGATCGCCGAAATCCAGCCTTTGACATTGACCCATTGAAACAGCACCGCAGCGAGAAAACTCATCGGCTTGCCGTCGGCGGGCTCTCGCACCTTTGCCGGATGCGACAACGCGATGCGGACCGCAAGGAAGGCAAGATAGGCCGCGCCGCCATATTTCAGCGCGGTCTGCAGCACGGGATAAGCGGAAAAAACCGCACCGAGCCCGAAACCGGCGATGATGACGAGCAGCGTGAAGCCGATGCACACGCCGGCGAGATGCGGCAAGGTGCGCGTGAATCCATAATTGAGACCGGAGGTCATCAGCATGATGTTGTTCGGACCGGGCGTGAACAACGCCGCGGCCGCGAATACGACCAGTGCTATCAGGAGTTGATGGGACATTTGCGATCAGCGAGAGACTACATACCATCCGGGCCACGCGCGATGGCGGCAACGCCGGTGCGCGACACTTCAACCAGACCGAGCGGAATCATCAGCGAGATAAACTGATCGATCTTGTCGCTCGCACCCGTGATCTCGAACACGAAGCTCTCGGTGGTGGCGTCGATCACCCTCGCACGAAAGGCTTCGGCCAGCCGCAGCGCCTCGACGCGCGGATCGCCCTTGCCCTTCACCTTCACCATCGCAAGCTCTCGCTCGATCGAATGGCCGGTCAGCGTCATGTCGACGACGCGATAGACCGGCACCATGCGGTCGAGCTGGTTCTTGATCTGCGTGATTACCATCGGCGTGCCGGTGGTGACGATGGTGATGCGCGACTGATGCTTGTGGTGTTCGATTTCCGACACCGTCAGGCTTTCGATATTATAGCCGCGCCCCGAGAACAGGCCGATCACGCGCGCGAGCACGCCGGGTTCGTTCTGCACGATCACCGACAGCGTGTGCGTCTCGTTCGGATCGTGACGCTCTTCCATGAAATAGGCGGAGGCGGGCTGTTCCATTGTTTCGCTCTCGGGTTGAGACTTGTCCGTTTTTCTCATTCGTCATTGCCGGGCTTGACCCGGCAATCCATCAACTTCGCAAAAAGCATTTTATGAAAAGCGATGGATGCGCGGATGAAGTCCGCGCATGACACAGCGGGTAATCGCGGCCTTGCGACGCTCCTCCATCATCTTCACACCAGCGCTTTGCCGCCGGCGAAGGCCGCCGCGGTCGCTTCATCATTGGCTTCCGCGGGCAGAAGCATTTCATTGTGCGCCTTGCCCGACGGAATCATCGGGAAGCAGTTCTCCAGCGCCGCGACGCGGCAGTCGAACAGCACCGGCTTCTTGACGGCGATCATCTCCTCGATCGCGCCGTCGAGATCGCCGGGCTTGGTCACCTGCATGCCGATGCCGCCATAGGCATCCGCCAGCTTGACGAAATCGGGCATTGCCTCGGAGTAGGAATGCGACAGCCGGTTGCCGTGGAGCAACTGCTGCCACTGCCGCACCATGCCCATGTACTGGTTGTTGAGGATGAACACTTTCACCGGCAGTTCGAACTGAACCGCCGTGGACAATTCCTGCATCATCATCTGGATCGAGGCATCGCCCGCGAT
>DASWQB010000392.1:0-2482 GCA_036398335.1 Afipia sp.
GGCGATGGGCCGGAAGGCTTCGCCGTCGCCCCCGATGGCAAAAGCGCGGTCGTCTTGCTGCTTCACGGCTCGACATCCGGACTGGACGAATGGCCTTACCATCCCAACGGCGGTGCGGTCATGATCGCGATCGAGAACGGCAAGGCGAAGGTTGTGCCGGGCGAGGTGAAACTCGGCAGCGTGCCTGAGGGCGTCGCTTACAGCCGCGACAGCAAGTACATCTATGTCGGCGACTTCACAGACAAGCTGCTGCGCATTATCAAGGTCGAACCCAAAGGGCTGACGCAGACCGGCACGATGAACTTGCCAGGCCATCCGGCCTCGATGCGCGGGCCGGCATTCTGATGATTCAATGCGAGATCGCTAGTCTTTCGGCTTCGCCTTTTTGGTCTCGGCCTTGCGTTCGCGATAACGCTGCGCCCAACCCGGCCGCGTGGTTTGTTCGCTGCGTTCGACTGCCAACGCATCGTCCGGAACGTCGCGGGTGATGACCGAGCCCGAGCCGATATAGGCGTTCGCGCCGATTTTCACCGGCGCGACCAGCGATGAGTTCGAGCCGACGAACGCACCGGCGCCGATCTCGGTGCGGTGTTTGTCGAATCCGTCGTAATTGCACAGGATCGTGCCCGCGCCGATGTTGGCGTTGGTGCCGACCTGCGCGTCTCCCACATAGGACAGGTGATTGACCTTGACCCCCGCTTCCAGAGTCGCGGCTTTGGTCTCGACGAAATTGCCGATGCGCACGCCCTCGCCCAGCGAAGTGCCCGGCCGGATGCGCGCGTAAGGCCCGAGCGAGACGTTTTTGCCGATCTGCGCCTCAACGACATGCGAGAATGAATGGATCACCGCACCGACGGCGATGCTGACGCCGGGACCGATCACCACAAACGGTTCAATGGTGACGTCGCGCCCGAAGATGGTATCCTTGCTCAGGAACACCGTTTCGGGCGCGATCATGGTGACACCCGCCCCCAGAGCCGCGCGCCGTAACTGTCCTTGCAGCACGGCCTCGGCTTCGGCGAGCTGCGCCTTGGTGTTGATGCCCCGCACTTCATCCTCATCGGTTTCGATCACCACCGAGCGCAGTCCGAGATTGCGGACGATGCCCACGGCGTCCGTCAAATAATACTCTTTCTTGCTGTTGCCGTCGCCGATCTGCTCCAAAATCTTCAGAGCGGTCTTGCCGTCGAATGCCATCATGCCGGCGTTGCACAGCGTCACGGCGCGCTCCGCCGCGCTGGCGTCAGCCTGCTCGCGGATGGCTACGAGTTCGTTGTTCTCGACCAGCAAGCGGCCATAGCCGGTGGGATCGGCAGCGTGAAAACCGAGCACGGCGAGCGCCGCGCCATCTTTCAACGCATCGCGTAGCCGATCGAACGTGGCGGCGGTGACAAGCGGCGTGTCGCCGAACACGATCAAAAGATCGTCGGCGCCCTTCGCAATCGCCTCGCGCGCGGCCAGCACCGCATGTGCAGTCCCTTTGCGTTCGCGCTGAACAAAAGTCGCCGCGTCGGGCCGCAGGCGTTTGACCTCATCGATCACCGCCTGATGATCCGGGCCGACCACGACCGCGAGCGAGGCACCCTCGCCTTTGGGCGCGGCCAGCAGCACATGGCCGAGCAGCGATTGGCCCGCCACGGTGTGCAGCACTTTCGGCAGCGTTGAACGCATCCGCGTGCCCTCGCCTGCGGCAAGCACGATGGTGAGGCTGGATCGAGAGGTCATTCGAAATCCTAAGCGGTAAAGGCGCAGGTCAAGGCCGACCTCATAAAACCTTTTCGGTGCAGATGGAACAACCCGGCGTACATGACACCGCTTTGTCCGGCGACAAAAGCCGGTTCCTGTTAATCTTTCATCGTGATTCGCGTGGATCGCTTAAGGAATACGCAGACGCAATGCCAAACGAGCGTGACCGTCTTAATACGGCACCGACGGGCGACGAATCTTCTGGCTGGATGGCAAGCCTCCTGGCCGAGGAAGATTCGTTCGAACGCGGCATGCTGTGGCGGCTCGGAACCTGGGCCGGGTGCGCTGTGGGTCTGCTGACCGTGGCCGTGCTGGCCTCGCAGTCCTCGACGGCCTTGCGCCGTGAACGAACGGCTTTCGCCGAGATGTCGCGTCAGGCCCAGCAAATTCAATGGATTGCCAAAGAAAGTCAGGACGAGGCGCGCCGCCTTGCCGCCGCGGTCGACACACTCAATGGAGATCGCGATCGGCTTTATTCGCGCGTCACGGTTTTGGAACAAGGCTTCGACTCCGTCACCGGATCGATCAACAAGCAGCAGAGTGCGGCTTCGTCGCCTGCGTCCCCGGCTCCAGTTGCTGCGCCCGCCGCGATAACCGATCCTGCTCCGACCATTGAGAAGAAAAGCGAGATCAAGCCAGATCAGAAGACCGATGCCACGGCGATCCCTCTCACGCCGCCCGCCAGGCCCGCGCCGCCAAAACCCCAGGCTAAAACCGACGCTGCCGCGGATTCAAA
>DASWQB010000393.1:0-9799 GCA_036398335.1 Afipia sp.
AAGGGTCGCCGGACCATCTGAAAGTCGTGTAGTTCAATTATAAGATCGGCCAGCTGATCCCGGAATCAAAATGGGCATCCTACGGATTGTGGCGTTGAGGCCGCGCTGGGTGGCCTATGTTGCGCAGAAATAACCGTAGGCTCTCGTGTACTGAGCCATTGAGCGGTAACTTAACCCGCATCGATTCGACGAGGCCTTCGACACATGACCATCCGCCTGCATCGCGGCGACCTGCCGGATATTTCGCGCTACACCGATTCAGTGGCGATCGACACCGAGACCCTCGGCCTCAATCCGCATCGCGACCGTCTGTGCGTGGTGCAGCTTTCGAATGGCGACGGCAGCGCGGATATCGTGCAGGTTCCCGCCGGCCATACCGACTCACCTCACTTGAAGAAGCTGCTCGGTGATCCGAAGATCACAAAAATTTTCCACTTCGGCCGGTTCGATATCGCCGTGTTGTATCACGCCTTCGGTGTGCTGCCGCAGCCGGTCTATTGCACCAAGATCGTCTCGAAGCTGGTGCGGACCTACACCGATCGCCACGGACTGAAGGATCTGGCGCGCGAGGTCTTGAATGTCGAATTATCCAAGCAGCAGCAATCCAGCGACTGGGGCGCGGCCTCGTTGAGCGAGGCGCAGCTCACTTACGCCGCATCCGATGTGTTGTACCTGCACGCTCTGCGCGAAAGGCTGGATGCCATGCTGGCGCGAGAGAATCGCACGGCTTTGGCGAAGGCCTGCTTCGAATTTCTGCCGAGCCGGGCGAAACTCGATTTGCAGGGCTGGGAAAACGACGACATTTTCGCGCACTCCTAAAAGCCTTTCCGCCCCGTTTCGGTCACACTCGGCGTCCTGTTAAGGATGCGGCGCTGGTAAATCCGGCGTAGAATGAACGCGCGGTCGCGAGCGATCCGCATCGGTTTCAATCTTGGAGCTGTGGGTGTCTTCGGTTCAAGGCCAGAGCTATCAGGCGAGCGCGGATGCGCGCTACGCGATTGCCGCGCGCCACAGCCGGCGCGTGCGGCTGCTGCGCAAGGCCGTGCCCGCCGCGGTGGCCATCTCGCTGTTCGTGATTCTGTTTGCGTCGATTTTCAATCCGTTCCGGATTCTCGCCAAGCTGCCGCTCGACATGGGCCCGCTTTCGGTTTCAGGAACCAAGATCACGATGGACGCCCCGCATCTGGCCGGTTTTACGCCGGATCAGCGGCCTTATGAATTATGGGCCAAGGCCGCGACGCAGGACGTGACCGATCCAACCAAGGTCGAGCTTCAGAACATGCGCGCGAAACTTCAGATGGAAGACAAATCGGGCCTGACCATGGACGCGCGCATCGGGCAGTTCGATACCAAGTCGCAGATGCTGCTGCTGCGCGACGATATTTTTCTGCAATCGACCACCGGTTATGAGGCGCGGCTGTCGCAAGCCGACGTCGACATGGCCAACGGAACGGTGTCGTCGGACAATCCGGTCGCGGTCAAGCTTCTCGACGGCACGCTCGATGCGCAGCGGCTGCGTATCACCGAGAATGGTGCGCTGGTTCGCTTCGATGGTGGTGTCACCATGGTTTTGATTATGAAGGACTCCGATCAGGCAGCGAACAAGAGCGATGCGGTGAAAGCCGATGATCAGCCTGCCGCCGCATCGGACGCGGCCAAGAAATGATGTCGTTGATGAAACAATCCATGCGCGGGAGAAATGCGACGGCGCCGGCGTGCAAGATAACTTGCGCGATGCTGTGCGCCGGCATTGTCATTGGCGCCATGCTCGCAACAGCCAGCGCTCACGCACAGACCAGCACCATGACGGGCGTGCCGAACGCGATGCAGGGATTCTCGCAAAATCGCGGCAAGCCGATCCAGATCGATGCTCTGTCGCTGGAGATGCGCGACAAGGATAAGGCAGCGACGTTCTCCGGCAACGTCAAGGTTGTGCAGGGTGACACGACGATGCGTGCGCGGAAGATGGTGGTGTTTTACGACGACGATCCGAACTCGCCCAAACCGGCGATGAAATCCGCCACGCCCGGCCCCGGGGGCAGTTCGTCGATCCGGCGGCTCGAAGCCACGGGCGGCGTGACGGTGACGCAAAAGGATCAGACCGTCAGCGGCGAAACCGGCATTTTCGATATGAGGGCAAATACGGTCACCATGCTGGGCGGCGTGATCCTGACCAAGGACAAGAGCATTCTGCGCGGCGACAAACTGATTGTCGACATGACGACGGGCGTCTCGCGTGTCGAAGCGAGCGGCGGTCGCGGCGTGTCCGCCCTCATCAACAACACCAATAACAATAACGGCTCGCAGGGAGGCGCTCCGGCTGGCAGCATCATTCCAAATGGCGCCAGCGGCGGCACCGCACGCGAGGCGCCGCAGCCGGCTCCCGTCGGAAAACCTCTCAAACTCAATAGCTTGCAGCAACGGTCCCCGGCGCGAGGTTGAACCTGCGCCGGCAAGCCTGTATCACCCGGCACGATTCGGCGCTTGTGTTGCTGCGCATGCGGAAATGACCTTTTTCCGGCATAAGGTGTTCATGGGCGCATGCGGGTCGCGCGGCGACAAGCGGGCCTCCTGAAAGGCTGATCGAAGCGATATGGTGGATTTCCTTGGCCTGTTTCGCCGAAAGACGCCCGTCCGGGGACGGCAGGGTTTTGCCCGCTCGCGCGCGGACATCACCTCGCTCGGCGAGCGGATGGGCGATATTTTCAGAAGCGTGCGCGCGGAAGCCGCCCCGGCCGAAAGTGGGCGGGAAAGTCCGGTTCCGTCCCGGGAGCCTATTCCTCGCGAACCGTCCGGCCGCGAGGTCCGCCCGCAGCGTCCTGTATCGCCACCGCCATTACCAGAGCTGGCGGCGGCCGAGCCGTTTGCCTTCGAGCATTCCGCGCCGCCAATCCCGCGCGAGTTGCCCCGTGACCCGCAGCGTGACGATTCGCGCGAGCCTGCGCGGCAGGAGCGTCGGCCACCTCTCGTCCAGCCGGCCAATCAGCCCTTTGCCGTGCAGTCCTTTGCCAGCGTGAGCAACAATGCGGCTTCGGCGCGGCGTGCGCCCCGTGCGGGATATCTCGCCATTCATGGCGTCGAGAAAAGTTTCGGCTCACGTCATGTTGTGCGGGGTGTCAGTATTTATGTGCGCCGGGGCGAGGCTGTCGGGCTGCTCGGTCCCAACGGCGCTGGCAAGACCACCGTGTTCTACATGATTACCGGACTTATCAAGGCCGATCGCGGGCGTGTCGAACTCGACGGTCACGATGTCACGGCCATGCCGATGTATCAGCGTGCGCGGCTCGGCATCGGCTATCTGCCGCAGGAGGCCTCGATCTTCCGCGGCCTGACGGTGGAGGAGAATATCCGCGCTGTGCTCGAAGTGGTCGAGCCGGACCGGCGCAAGCGCGAGATGGAACTCAACTCGCTGCTGGAAGAGTTTCACATCACCAAGCTGCGCAAGTCTCCGGCGATTGCGTTGTCGGGCGGCGAGCGCCGCCGCGTCGAAATCGCGCGCGCGCTGGCATCGCGTCCCGCCTACATGCTGCTGGACGAGCCGTTCGCCGGCATCGATCCAATCGCGGTCGGCGACATTCAGGAGCTGGTGCGGCATCTCACCAATCGCGGCATCGGCGTGCTGATCACCGACCACAACGTTCGCGAAACGCTGGGCCTGACCGATCGCGCCTATATCGTCTATGCGGGCGAGGTGCTGACCGAGGGCCGTCCCGAGGAGATCGTCAACGATCCGGACGTGCGGCGGCTTTATCTGGGCGAGGAGTTTCGGCTGTAGGACCGGAACGGGCGGTTTGCCGGCGGGCGGGCCGGACCGAGCTTGCTTGGCCTGGATGCGCCTAGCCCAAAAATCCGATCCGTCAAGTCGTGTACATTGACTTACAAAGGGTATAAGCAAGATTTGGACCAACTTTCGGCCGGATCTTAAAAAGAATGGCGCTTACGCAACGTTTGGAGTTCCGCCAGTCTCAGTCGCTGGTGATGACGCCGCAGTTAATGCAGGCGATCAAGCTGTTGCAGCTATCGAATCTCGATCTGGTGGCATTTGTCGAGGATGAGCTGGAACGGAACCCGCTGTTGGAGCGGGCCAGCGAGAATGGTGAGCCGCCGGTTCGGGGCGAGCAGACCGACGGACCCGTCTCAAGCCCCAGCGACTTTGTCAAAACAAATGACGGGCCTGATGATTTTTCGGGCGACGGCACGGCCAGCTTTTCCTCCGGCGAGGAAAGCTCAGATTATTCCTCCGGCGAGGCGGCGGGTGACGACTGGATCAACCGCGATCTCGGCACCCGTTCGGAGATGGAACAGACATTCGACACCGGCCTCGACAACGTCTTCACCGAAGAGCCGTCCGAAGCCGCCGCGCGCAACGCGCAGGACGCCGCGCCAACCGCATTCACCGAATGGGGCGGCGGTTCATCCAACGACGATGACTACAATCTGGAAGCCTTCGTCGCCGCCGAATTGTCGCTGCGCGATCATCTCGCCGAACAACTCGCCGTGGCGCTGACCGATCCGTCGCAACGCATGATCGGAAAATATCTGATCGACCTTGTTGACGATGCCGGCTATCTGCCGCCCGATCTCGGCCAGGCTGCCGAAAAACTCGGCGCCAGCGATGAGGCCGTGGAGAGCGTGCTGTCGGTATTGCAAACATTTGATCCGCCTGGAATTTGCGCCCGCTCATTAAGCGAATGCCTGGCCGTCCAGTTGCGCGAGCGCGACCGCTACGATCCGGCGATGCAGGCGCTGGTCGAACATCTCGATCTGCTGGCCAAGCGGGATATCAGCGCGTTGAGAAAAGTTTGCGGCGTCGATGACGAGGACATCGCCGACATGATCGGTGAAATCCGTCATCTCGATCCCAAGCCCGGCCTCAAATTCGGATCGACCAAGGCGCAGACCGTGGTGCCCGATGTGTATGTGCGCCCCGGTCCCGATGGCGGCTGGCTGGTCGAGCTCAACAGCGACACGTTGCCGCGCGTTCTCGTCAATCAGGTCTATTATACCGAACTGTCGAAGACAATCCGCAAGGATGGCGACAAATCCTATTTTGCCGATTGCTTGCAGAATGCGACCTGGTTGGTGCGTGCGCTGGATCAGCGCGCCCGCACGATCCTGAAAGTTTCTGCCGAAATCGTGCGCCAGCAGGACGGGTTTTTCACGCAAGGCGTGGCGCATCTTCGCCCGCTTAATCTCAAGGCAGTCGCGGACGCCATTCAGATGCATGAATCGACGGTGTCACGTGTCACCGCGAACAAATACATGGCGACCAATCGCGGAATTTTTGAGTTAAAATATTTCTTCACCGCCTCGATCGCCTCCGCCGATGGCGGCGACGCGCATTCCGCCGAAGCCGTGCGGCACCGCATCAAGCAATTGATCGACGCCGAAGAGGCCGCGACGATTCTGTCCGATGATACGCTGGTGGAACGATTGCGCGCCGAGGGCATTGATATCGCCCGTAGAACAGTTGCGAAATACCGTGAAGCGATGCGAATTCCCTCCTCGGTGCAGCGGCGGCGCGACAAGCAGAGCATGCTTGGCAACGCGCTTACCGCAACCACATCCTCGAGCGACAAATCCCGCGACACAGCTCCGGCTTGACGGCTGCCGGTGGTTTGGCAATCCTATCGGTCGGTTCGACCGAAAGGTCTGACAAGAAGCGAGGTATCACATGACGCTCCGTGTCTCCGGCAAAAGCATCAGTATCGGCGAAGCCATACGCGATCGTGTCGTCGCGCGCACCGATGAGGTGCTGCGTAAATATTTCGATGGCAATTACTCGGGCCATATTACCTTGAGCAAGGATGGCTTCGGCTTTCGCACAGATTGCGCGCTGCATCTGGATTCGGGAATCTCGCTTGAGGCCGATTCGATGGCGGCCGACGCCTATGCCAGCGCCGATCAGGCGCTGCTGCTGATCGAGAAAAGACTGAGGCGTTACAAGAGCCGCCTGAAGGATCGCTCCGCGCGCAAGACCCACGCGGAGAGCGCGGCCATCGCGTCGATGGAAATGTCCGGGATCGATGCCTCAAATTACGTCATCGAGGGGCCGGACTTCGACGACCACGATGAAGTCACGGGATTTAACCCCGTCATCATCGCCGAATCGACTCAGTCTCTTAAACGCTGTTCTGTCAGTGAAGCGGTGATGGAACTGGATCTGACCGGGGCCTCCGCGCTGGTGTTCCAGCATGGCAGCAGCGGCCGGGTGAATGTCATATACCGTCGCTCCGATGGTAATGTCGGGTGGGTCGATCCGCCTGCGACCAACTGACCATAACATGCCACTGGGCGCCTTGACGCATTGGCGGACCGCCAATATGGTCCGCCGCCTTGAAACGGCGCGGAGCCCGGCTTGATCCGGGACCGCAAAATGAACGCCTTTCGCAACCTTTAACGCTTCAACTCCTTCTTCGGAACGCTCCATGACGATTACCGATCTGGTCGCGCCGGAAGCGATTCTCCCCGCGTTAAAAGTCATCAGCAAGAAACAGACGCTGCAGGAACTCAGCGCGCGCGCGGCCGTGCTGACAGGGCAGAACGAGCGGTCCATCTTCGAAGTGCTGTTGCAACGGGAGAAGCTCGGCACGACGGCGGTGGGTTATGGCGTCGCGATTCCGCACGGCAAGCTGCCCAAGCTCGACAAGATGTTCGGACTTTTCGCCCGGCTCGAGCGTCCGATCGACTTCGAGGCCATGGATGGCGCGCCGGTCGATCTGGTGTTTCTGCTGCTGGCTCCGGAAGGGGCGGGCGCTGATCATCTCAAGGCGCTGGCTCGCGTCGCACGGCTGCTGCGCGATCAGGAGGTTGCCAAGAAGCTGCGCGCCTCGCGCGATGCACAGGCGCTGTATTCGGTGCTGGCGCTGCCGCCCGCGACCGCGGCGTAAGATCGCGGTCTGTCATTGCCGGGCATAGCCGTTCGAAGAACGGCGTCACTTCGCTCCGCCTATGACCCAGCAATCTTCTTCGAATGGATTTTTCGATGGATGCGCGGCAGGCAAGTTTACGCAGCCTGTCTAAAGTTGGCTACATGCTCGCGCATGAGGACTTTGCGTAAACATCGTCGCGCGGGAATCGATCAATCCTTCACCACGCGCACCGCGCCAAGTGCCGCGCTGGTTGTGTGCGCGGCATAGGCCCGCAGCGCCATTGAAACGTTGCGCTTGCGCGGCGTGGCCGGCTTCCATGCCTTCTCCCCGCGCGCGATCATTGCCGCACGGCGGCGCTCGATCTCGGCATCGCTGACAGCGAGATGAACCTTGCGGTTCGGAATATCGAACTCGATCCGGTCGCCTTCTTCGGCCAGGCCGATCACGCCGCCTTCCGCCGCCTCGGGCGAGACGTGACCGATCGACAGGCCCGACGAGCCGCCCGAAAAGCGGCCATCGGTGATGAGCGCGCAGCTTTTGCCGAGGCCTTTCGATTTCAGGTAGCTCGTTGGATAAAGCATCTCCTGCATGCCGGGGCCGCCGCGCGGTCCTTCGTAGCGGATCAAAACCACATCGCCGGCTTTCACCGCTCCGCCGAGAATGCCCTCGACCGCCGCGTCCTGACTTTCGAAGATTCGTGCCGAACCCGCGAAGGTGAGAATGCTTGCGTCGACACCGGCGGTTTTGACGATGCAGCCGTCCGCCTCGAGATTGCCGTACAGCACCGCAAGGCCGCCGTCCTTTGAGAACGCGTGCTCCGCGTCGCGGATGCAGCCCTTCGCGCGGTCCGTGTCGAGCTCTTCGAAGCGGCGGTCCTGACTGAATGCGACCTGGGTCGGCACGCCGCCCGGTGCGGCCTTGTAGAGGTTGCGTACGCTGTCGCTGTGGGTGCGTACGATGTCCCAGCGATCCAGCGCATCTTTCAGCGTCTTGCTGTGGACGTTCGGAAGCTCGGTGGCGATCAGGCCGGCGCGGTCGAGTTCGCCGAGGATCGCCATGACCCCGCCTGCGCGATGCACGTCCTCCAGATGCACGTCGGGCACCGACGGAGCCACCTTGCACAAGACAGGCACACGCCGCGACAGGCGGTCGATGTCCTTCATCGTGAAGGGGACGTTGCCCTCATAGGCTGCCGCCAGCAGATGCAGCACGGTGTTGGTCGAGCCGCCCATCGCGATGTCGAGCGTCATAGCGTTTTCGAACGCCTTAAATCCGGCGATGGCGCGCGGCAATGCCGTTTCGTCATCCTGTTCGTAATAGCGCCGCGCCAGATCGACAATCAGATGCCCGGCCTCGACGAACAGGCCCTTGCGGTCGGCGTGGGTGGCAAGCACCGAACCGTTGCCGGGCAACGCAAGACCCAGCGCCTCGGTCAGGCAGTTCATCGAATTGGCGGTGAACATGCCTGAGCAGGAGCCGCAGGTCGGACAGGCCGAACGCTCAAGCGCCTCGACGTCGGCATCGCTGACCGTGTCGTCGGCGGCGGCGATCATCGCGTCGACCAGATCGACCGAGCGGATCTTGCCCTTGATGCTGACCTTGCCGGATTCCATCGGGCCGCCAGACACGAAGACAGTCGGTATGTTGATGCGCAGCGCCGCCATCAGCATGCCGGGGGTGATCTTGTCGCAGTTCGAGATGCAGACCATCGCGTCGGCGCAATGCGCGTTGACCATGTATTCGACGCTGTCGGCGATGATTTCGCGCGAGGGCAGGCTGTAGAGCATGCCGTCATGGCCCATGGCGATGCCGTCGTCGACCGCGATGGTGTTGAATTCCTTGGCGACGCCGCCGGCTTTTTCGATCTCGCGCGCAACCAGTTGCCCGAGGTCTTTCAGATGAACGTGGCCCGGGACGAATTGAGTGAACGAATTCACCACCGCGATGATCGGCTTGCCGAAGTCCTCGTTCTTCATGCCCGTAGCGCGCCATAACCCGCGCGCGCCGGCCATGTTGCGGCCGTGGGTGGTGGTTCGGGAACGATAGGCAGGCATGGCGGCGATTCCTCAAAGGGGCGGATTGTTTCCATACAGGCCTCCTCGAGAGCCCATAAGGTTGCTTGGGGTATAGCAGTCATACGCGGGGGAGTGACGTGTGTGGAAATAAAAAAGCGGCAGCGCTCGATGCGCCGCCGCTTCACTCCATCGCGTCAGTTGCGTCCAAGCGTGCCGCTTAATGAACGCTGACGGTTTCCAACTCATTGCTCCATGCATTCGCGATCGCCGCCTCGCGGCTGTCGGTCAGCATGATCGGAGTGCCGTCGGCGGCGTGAAGCGCGAACAGCTTCAGGCCTGGCGCGATCTGCGGCGCCTGCGGGAAAAGACCCGGCACGTCCTCAGAGCGAATCTGTTTGACGTAGGCGATGTGACCCTCGCCCAAGGTAGCCAGCGACTCCAAAGAGACTTCCGGCTCGAATGTGACAGTGGCGTTCGTCATGTCCTCGACTCCTTATTCTGACAAGCGGTCGAGTCCGCTACAAGTTCCCATTATTCGTGCTCATTGATGGCTATCTGCTTAACGATTCGCTCCGGTTCTGGCCGGGCGAGGTCAATCGACAGCAATCCGTTCTTCAAATCCGCTCCCAGCACGTACATCCCGTCCGCCAGCACGAAGGTGCGCTGGAAGTGCCTCGCGGCGATGCCGCGATGGATATACTGCCGGGCCTTGTCGTCGTCCTGCTGGCGGCCCCGGATCACGAGCTGGTTTTCCTCGGTGGAGACATCGAGCTGGTCGCGGGTGAACCCCGCCACCGCCAGCGTGATCCGCAGACGTTCGGGTTGACCGCTTTCACGGTCGCACCGCTCGATGTTGTAAGGAGGATAACCGTCGGCGCCTTTGACGACGCGATCAAGCGCACGCTCGATCTC
>DASWQB010000394.1:0-2780 GCA_036398335.1 Afipia sp.
GACGGATCGGCGTGATGATTGTTATGCCAGCCCTCCCCGGCGGCGATATAGCCGACGAAGAGATTGTTACGGCTGTCGTCGGGGGTGTTGTAGCCGCGATAACCCCACAGATGCGTGACCGAATTCACCGACCATGTCGAATGCCACAGCGCGACGGTGCGAAGCGGCCCGCCCCACACGAACAGGCTGGAGCCGAACTGATAAGCATCGAGATAGGTGCCGCCCTGAATCAAGCTCACAAGGAAGCCGATCACGAACAGCCCGAGCCACACCGCAGCGTTGAGCTTGATCCAGTTCTTGCGGCGCTCGAGCATCGCGTAATACGGATCGCGCAAAAGATCGCGCGCATAGCGATCGTTCATCACCGCCGGCTTCATGTCGGGCGGGCGCACCAAAAGCCAGCCGAAATGCGCCCAAATGAAGCTCTTCACCGGCGAGTTCGGCGAATGCGGATCCTGCACCACGTCGGTGTAGTGATGATGGCGGCGATGCACCGCCACCCAGAACACAGGCGAGAATTGCAGACAGCAGGTGCCCAGCGTGGCGAAGGTGTGCTCAAGCCACAGCGGGCATGCGAACGAGCGATGCGTCAGAAGGCGATGAAAGCCGATATTGATTCCGATCACGCCGAAAAAGAACATGCCGAGGACGAAAACGGCAACGCCGGTCCAGCTGAACCACCACGGGAGCAGCGCGAACAACGCGAGAAAATGAATGACGATGAAGCCAATCAGATTATCTGTTTTGAGCTTGAGCTTGACCGGCGTCTGTTCTGAATTTTCCATGCGCTGCGGTAACAGTTCAGGGCCATTTTATCCATAGCCGCAGCGCAGATTTAAGCGATTCCAGCGTCATCCTGATACAGTGCGCCGTCATAATGACGCCTCATCACGCCTGTGTGCCGTCACAATCGCCGATTGCCGCCGCCGGTTCCCACGCGCTGCCGGGCTCGTAAACCGGACCTTCCTTGATCTGGTCCACCGGGATCATGATCTGATAGCCGCCAAGTTCGACATTGTATTTCAGTGCCGGCCATTGCAGCGGATAATGCGCCTCGCCGATGCCGAGAAAGCCGCCGGAATTCATCACTACGAACGACACGCGGCCGCTGATCTTCTCGATCATCACGCAGGCAATGGTGCCGATCTTGTTGCCGTCGGCATCGAACACCGACGTGCCCTGCACGCGATCGCTGCCGATCAGTGTCGATGTCGAATGCTGCGACGTGGGCGTTGAAAGATCGTGCAGTTCTGTCGGCATGAAAAGATTCTCCGTGACTCCGGGAGAAAACGTTTAGAGCGGGTAGCTGTTCCGCCAAGTCATGACATCGCACTCAGGCATAACGAACCAAATCGCCGCATCGGCTTCCACCTCAACACGCCACTACGCTGATATGCCCCTGCTTGCCATAATCGAGGAGTACACGGTCTCGCGTGATCAGCGTGGCGCCGAGGTCGCGTGCGGTCGCCGCCACGATGCGGTCTGCGGGATCTCGCGGCGGCTTTCCCGGCAGGAACGATGACGCAATCAGAAGCGCGGGCGGCATCGGTGCAAGATTCATCAGCGGCAGCGCCAGGACATCCGCGAACCATCGCTCCGGCGTTGCCGTCATTTGCAACCGCTTGCGTGCCACTAATAGACCTATCTCCCACGCGGTGATTGGGGATACATAGATCTGCGCGCCGGAGGCGGCTCCCTCGCCCATCAGGGTCGTGGATTGCTCCGAAATCTGATCGCCCTCCGCCATCCAGATCACCGCGCAGGTATCAAGCAAAAGCGGCCGCATCTCATTCCCCCCATGCCGGATCAGCGGGCTCGGTCAGATCGGCATCCGGTGCGATCCTGATGGTGCCCTTCAGCGCGCCGAACAGTGGGTGACCTGATGCTCCCCCGTCCGGCGGCTTTGCAGGCATCCGCGCAGTCACGCGACGAAACACCAGCTTCTGTCCCGTCATGTCCACCTGCTCGCTCTCAAATCCGGCATCGAGCCAAACGCGCGTCAGCACGCTGTTGGTCGGGTTATTGCTCCACCAAGGCCGGTGTCTGTGCGCGGAAGGCGGCAGCTTGGTCTGCGTGATCCGCTCGATGTCGGCAAACGACATCGGTACGCGCTCGCGGTTCTGCGTTTGCAGAAAACTCCCAAGACGATCGTATTTCGACATTATGAAGATATCCACATATATAGTTACTAACTATATGTAGAATACATTCTAACAATCTGCAAGCCCGCTATTGATTTTCTGGAATATAAGATTATATTCCTATCAATCCCGTCCCACATGAGGGGCGCTCGCGATCGTCACGAACGCGGGGCGGGATGCGGTGGACGCGATGAGACGTTCGAAAGCCGATGCGTGAAAAGCGCGCCGGATGACGACAGCGTCCCACGCGGACGCGGAAGGCGTGGATCGTCCCGGCGCGACAGCTTCGCGCCAGTTAGGGCCGGGCCGGCCGTCGCGATCGGGCTCTTCGCAAGAAGAGTGGTCGTGTCGGCGGTAAGCGAGTGCCCGGCAAACGGTGGCATATGGACCGGCCACCGGGGGCACCGCGCAATACGCGTCACTCCCATCGCGTGCGGAACGCCGGGCGCATCCGGTGTTTTCGTGGTGACGATTGCTCGTGTGCTTTTTTCACTTTGCACGCGAGGCTGCGGACGCACCCGGCGTCCGGCGTTCCGCGCGCCCTCATGTTCGAGGGAGACGGACCAGACAACTCATGGCGCGCCCGCGCCGTTAATAACAGGGCGGATGGCGCGTGTTTATTTGCGCGAATGGGACAGG
>DASWQB010000395.1:0-1933 GCA_036398335.1 Afipia sp.
GCGATCTCGATGTCGGGCATTTCGACCGCCATAGGCACGAGATAATCGGCGAGCGATCCGTTTGTGAGCTGGCCGTTTTCGTCGTAGAGGCACTCTTCGAAAAACGCCGCGCCGAGACCCTGCACGACACCGCCACGCACCTGCTCATCGACCAGCAGCGGGTTGATGATCCGGCCGCAATCTTCGACCACCCAGTGCTTGAGAATTTTGACGAAGCCGGTTTCAACATCGAGTTCGATGTATGAACCCTGCATTCCGTTGGTGAATGCGAATGGATAGCCCTGCGGCGCATAGTGATGTGCAACTGTGAGTTGCGCGTTGGTGTCCGGCGGCAGAGTGTCGGAGCGGAAATAAACGATGCGCGCCACTTCAGAGAGCGCGATGCGCTGCTGGCCGCTACTGGCGTCAACGATCTGCCCGCTGCGGATGTCGAGCCGCTCGGGCTTCTCCTGCAAGATCGCCGCAGCCACTGAGAGAATATTGGCCTTCAGTTTCTTTGCGCCCTGCAACGCGGTCTCGCCGCCAATGCCCGCGCCGCGGCATGCCCAAGTCGCGCCGCCGTGCGGTGTAATCTCTGTGTCACCCGTAATGACTTTAACCCGTTCATGCTCGACGCCGAGCGTTTCGGCCACGATCTGCCCGATGATGGTTTCAGTACCTTGTCCAATTTCCGTAACCGAGATCAGGCACTGAACCTCACCCGACGGAGTCACTTTGATAATGGCGCCATCCTGTGCGGAAATACGTGCACCGCCGACACCATAGAATGCCGGGCTTGGATTTGTGATTTCAACGAATGCAGCAAGCCCGATGCCGCGCCGAATACCCTTTTTAAGCAGCTCGGCTTGCTCGGCGCGCAGCGCATCGTAATTCATCATCGTCTTGAGCCGTGCGAGGCACGCCTCATGCGAGAGCGCCTCGAATTTGTACCCGCTCGGCGAGGCGCAGGGATATGCGGTATCGGGAATAAGATTTTTTTCACGCATCACGAAGGGATCTAGTCCGGCCCGCCGCGCGGCCATATCGACCAGGCTTTCCGTTACCGTACATGCGACCGGATGGCCAACCGCGCGATACTGGCTGGTCTGCACCTTATTCTGGAAAACGACGGACAATTCCGCGCGATAATTCTTGAAGCGATAAGGGGTGCCGATCAGGCGCACCACCTGATTGCCTTCGACCACGCTGGTACGCGGGAAACTGGAGAACGCGCCGACAGCGGTGACGTCATCGACATCCATCGCCAGGATTGTGCCCGCTTCATCCATCGCCAGCCGGGCACGGACGCGATGATCGCGGGCGTGAATGTCCGACAGAAACGATTCAAGCCGGTCCGCGACATACTTCACCGGGCGACCAAGCATCATGCTGAGGCCAACCACCGCCATGTCCTCATGATAGACATGCAGTTTCATGCCGAACGATCCGCCGATATCCGGTGCGATCACGCGGACATTGGATTCGGGTACGCCAAAGTGGCGTGAATAAAGATCCTGAAACTGATACGGCGTTTGCGTCGCGTGATGCACCGTGAGCTGGCGTTCGCTCGGATTGTAGTCGGCGACAATCGCGCGCGGCTCCATCGTCACCGCAGTGTGGCGGCCGAAGGTGAATTCACTTTCCACAACGTGCTTGGCTGTCGCAAAAATATCGTCGATGCCGCCGGTATCGATCTTGGTGTTGAAACAGGTATTCGTGCCGAGTTCGGGCGAGATGATTTCGCTGCCTGCCGCCCGCGCCGCGTCGATGTCGACCACCGGCGTGACTTCCTCGAACTGGATCATCACCGCCTCGGCTGCGTCCTCAGCGAGCGCGCGCGTATCAGCCACCACCGCAACAACCGCCTGCCCGGCCCACACCACCTTGCCGATAGGAAGCGGCCATTGTTCGGAGGACTTCATGCCCTTGAAATGATCGAGCGTGCCGACCCAAG
>DASWQB010000396.1:0-10437 GCA_036398335.1 Afipia sp.
GCCGCATGATTGTCTCGAACTGCATTACGCCAACGAGACCAAACTTTATCTGCCGGTTGAAAACATCGAATTGTTATCGCGCTACGGCTCCGAACAGGCCGGCGTCGAACTCGACCGGCTTGGCGGCGGCGGCTGGCAGGCGCGCAAAGCCAAGCTCAAGAACCGCATCCGCGAGATTGCGGGCGATCTCATAAAGATTGCCGCAGAACGCCTATTGCACGAAGCGCCAAAATTTCCGGTTCATCAAGGCATGTATGACGAGTTCTGTGCGCGCTTTCCCTATGATGAGACCGAAGACCAACTGGGCGCGATCACCTCGACCTTGCACGATCTCGATTCCGGCAAACCGATGGATCGCCTGATCTGCGGCGACGTCGGTTTCGGCAAAACTGAGGTGGCATTGCGGGCGGCGTTCGCCGTCGCGCTTGATGGGCGGCAGGTCGCGGTCGTGGTGCCGACGACCTTGCTGGCGCGCCAGCACGCGAAAAACTTCACCGAGCGGTTTCGCGGATTCCCGGTTAACGTCGCGCAAGCCTCGCGTCTCGTTTCGGCCAAGGAACTGGCGAACGTCAAGAAAGGCATCGCTGAGGGCAGCGTCGATATCGTGGTCGGCACGCATGCGCTGCTCGGCAAGGCGATCAAGTTCAAGAATCTCGGCCTGATCGTGGTCGACGAAGAGCAGCATTTCGGCGTCACGCACAAGGAGCGTTTGAAACAGCTTCGCAGCGAAGTTCATGTGCTGACGCTGTCCGCAACGCCCATTCCGCGCACGCTTCAGCTGGCGCTGACCGGCGTGCGCGATCTGTCGATCATCGCATCGCCGCCGGTCGATCGTCTCGCGGTGCGCACGTTCGTTGCGCCGTTTGATCCGTTGATGGTTCGGGAGGCGCTGCTGCGCGAACGGTACCGGGGCGGGCAAGCGTTCTATGTCTGCCCGCGGATTGAAGATCTCGCCGAGGCGAAGGATTTTCTCGACAAGAACGTACCAGAAATGAAAGTCGCGGTCGCTCATGGCCAGATGCCGCCGACCGTCATTGAAGATATCATGTCGGCGTTTTACGACGGCAAATACGACATCCTGCTATCGACGACGATCGTGGAATCCGGCCTCGATATTCCCGCCGCGAATACCTTGATCGTGCATCGCGCCGACATGTTCGGCCTGGCGCAGCTCTATCAGTTGCGCGGGCGTGTCGGCCGCTCGAAACTTCGCGCCTATGCACTGTTCACGCTGCCAACACAGAAGAAAATCACCGGGCAGGCCGAGCGTCGTCTGAAAGTCCTTCAGTCGCTGGAAAATCTCGGCGCCGGATTTCAGCTGGCGTCGCACGATCTGGATATTCGCGGCTCAGGCAACCTGCTCGGCGAGGAGCAGTCCGGTCATATCAAAGAGGTCGGATTCGAGCTTTATCAATCGATGCTGGAAGAGGCGATTATCAGCCTCAAGGCCGGCATGGTCGAGCCTGTCGCCGATCGCTGGTCGCCGCAGATCACGCTCGGCATGCCGGTGCTGATCCCGGAAGATTACGTGTCCGACCTGTCGGTGCGTCTGTCGCTGTATCGGCGGCTCGCCGATCTCGATGACGATGACGAGATCGCCAATTTCGGCGCGGAACTGCGCGATCGTTTTGGGCCGCTGCCTGATGAAGTGCGTTATCTGTTCAAACTTGCGGCGATCAAGTCCTATTGTCGCCGCGCCAACGTCGAGAAAGTAGATGCCGGACCGAAAGGTGCTGTGATCTCTTTCCGGGACAACAGTTTCGCGCAGCCGGAAAAGCTGGTGTTCTTCATCCGGCAACACGGGCAGGCGGCGAAGGTGCGCCCCGACATGAAGGTGGTGTTCTTCCAGGATTGGGAGACGCCGGACGAGCGCATTGAGGGCACCACCGAGATTTTGCGGCAGCTTGCCAATCTTGCGGAAGGCAAGAAGGCGGCGTGACGTTTCAGGACGCCGCGCGCTGAGCGGTCTTTTCGAGGCGTGTCAAAATCGCATCCGGGCTGTCGCCCGGCATCAAGGTGGCGAGCGAGACGTCCGGATCAAGTCTGCTGCCTTCTTTGGCGCTGATAACGGTTTGCCGCAAGATGCTGGCCAGCCGGCGCGCGATCATGCGTGCGCTACGCAGATCGGTTTCCGCGAAAACGACAATGACGGTGCCGTCATCGCGCAGGGCCGCGAAATCCGCCCGCCGCATCAGGCGGCTGAGAATGCGGGCGGCGTCGAGGCGCGTGCGCTCCGCAATGTTTGGCAATGCGAACCGTGCCACCGACAGCCCCGCGCCGCGTTCAAGAGCTTCCCTCATCGCCAGCGTAAAGTCGTTCGTAAACGCTTCTTGCGTCAGTAGGCCGGTGCGCGGATCCAGCAGGCCGTCGGCGTCGATCGATTTGAGTGCCCGGTTAAGCCGGGCCTCGAAAGCGTTTTGCCGGATCAGCGGCACGGCGTTGATCGCGATCTCGAGCGGCGTACCCGATGCCAGTTCGAGATTGGCCAGATCGTAATTGCGCATCGGGCTGTCGCCGGTCAGAACTACGGGAAGATTGCGAAACCGGGAATCTTCCGACAACACGGTGAGAAACGCATCGACGACTCGCGGCGTAAAGCCATCCCCAAGCACAATGCCATCGACATCGCGTGCGTTCAGATGTTTTGCCGCAGCCTCGATGCTGAGCGCACCAATCACGCCCATACGCTCACCGAGCGCGACCGACAGCGACGGATATAACGCGCCGCGGCCGATCAAAAGCACGTTGGCGTCGTCGAGCGGGTCGCCCATCGGCCATTGCGTCTGCGATGGGCTGGACTCCTGCATCCGCCGCAGAACGGTGGCGTGCAAGGTGCGTACGCGCAATGCCGCATTGAGCCGGGCGGTGAGGCGAGCCGGGTCGCGATTGATGCGGGTAAAAGGTATAGCGTTCGGCGGCAGCGAACAGGCCGGATCGAGAACGATCAGCGCCGCATGGGGCTTGAGCGCCTCGGCATGACGGGCGAGTTCGGCAAGCTGACTAACGTGTTGCTGCGCATCCGCTGCGATCACAGCTGCCGGCTGCACGCGCGCAATGGCCTGCGCCGCATCCAGCCAATTTGATTCAATCAGCGGAAATAGTTTTGCGTCACCGACGGCGTCGGCAAACGGCGCGGTTTCGTCGTCTGAAACGACAATGACGGGGCCTTGCTGGGACATGCGGCCAAGCTAGACAGACGCTGTTAATGCGCCGTCAACGGCAGCCTCGAAATTTCGCGGACTTGCTAGTTTGCCGGGCCGCGCTCGCGAAATGCCTCGGTCATCAGGGGGCCGAGACCGAGTTCAGCGAGCGCCTCGCGCGCCCGTGCATTGTCGTTTGCGCGCCCCGCCAGCCGATAACCATTTAACTGGTCAGGCAACGCGGTGAGCGTTGTGCCCGGTGCAAGCCTTGCTGCCCATTCATCGAGGTCTTGAGTGCGAAAACGATAAAAGCCGACCCCCGTCAGACCTGCGGGCGGCGCGGTGATATAGATCGCACCGCTCGTCCTGTCGCGCCTGGCCGCATAACCCGTATCGACGTGATCCAAGGTGGTGTTCAATGCGTCATCCATGCGCGGCGCGCGATAGGCGGCAGGCACCGTCATGACTCCGCGCAAAGCGAGCGTGCCGTGCGGCGTGAGATGAATTTCGACTGGCGAGCGCGCCGCCTTGTAAAGGCTTTCAGCGATCGGCGCGGCCTCGCCATTCTCTAATCGCTGCGCGGCGAACAAGCCAGCCTCGCCGAACAGATAGACGTCGGTGAAGGCGGCTTTCTTGCTCTGCCAGTCATTGCTGGAGGCGGCCCGCTCGGGCGTGCGCCACAGACCTATGACATGGCGCAGCGTCGCAAGCGCGTCGACCTTGCCGCTTTCGGACAGGCGCAATGCCAGATGAGCGGGGGCGACCAAGGCATTGCAGCCGTCATGCTCTATCTGGTTATCCAGGGTTTGCGGATCGAATGGATGATGCAGCGACAATGTTCCGCCGCTCAGCAGCCAGATCACCGTCGAAGACACAAGACCGGCGAAGGACGAAGGAATTGCGCAGGATAAAATCCGCGCACCTTGCGGCATTGCGCTTTCCATTGTGATCGCAAGACCACCGGCTATCAGATTGACATGGCTGCGTGGCACCGCCAGCAAGGCGTCCGGCGTGACGTCGAAAGACACGATAGCCGCCTTGCGTGCGTCGAGAGACACAGTTTGCTGCGGCTCGCACGGCGCGTTGATGTCCAGTGCGGTGACGCCATCCGGAAGATTATCGCCGATACCGAAAACATGGCGGACCGAAAAGGCGTCAGCCGCCGCGTCCATTGCAAGTTCGGCGTGATCGACGATCTCGATGCGCCCGGCGCAGACAAGAGCGCGCGCGCTGACGCGGCCCAGCGCATCGGCCAGTTCTGCCCGGCGCCAGAGCTGCGGCAGCAGCGCCACCGTCAGTCCGGCGCGCCATGCCGCCAATAGCACCAGTGGATATTCCACCGTGTTGGCCATCTGCATTGCAATGACCGAGCCCGGCGGCAGGCCGGCATTCATCAGTTGTGCGGCGAGGGACGCAATAGCCTGATCGGCCTGCGCATATGTCAGCCGCAGCGGTGTTTGGCCGGTCACACGCGGCTTGTTGAGCGGATCGCAGAGCGCCAGCGCGTTGGGACGGCGGGCCAGTGTACGCGCGAACAGATCGCACAGGGTCGGGGAGGCGGTCCGGTCCGGTATCTCGTTTCGCTCTGGACGTTCGCCGGTCACGGTGCCTGCTTTTGCGGTTTGGCCCACCATGTCACCGGCAGGTAGCCGGTCAGGGCGGTCGTCTGTGGCCGTTCTACCCGATTCCAGCGCGCGATCCATTGCCGCTGCACGTTGTACAGCGGTATCGTATAACTGCCGGACATCAGCACACGGTCGAGCGAGCGCACCGCACTGACGAAATCGGGCCGTTCGCGGGCCTCCAGCATGGCGGCGATCATGACATCGATCGCCGGCTCCTTCGCGCCCATGTAGTTGCGGGTGCCGTTGATCGAGGCGGCTTCGCTGCCCCAGTAGAAAGCCTGCTCGTTGCCGGGCGACAGCGACTGGTCCCAGCGGTTTTGAATCATGTCGAAATCGAAGGCGATCCGGCGCTGGTCGAATTGCACCGCGTCGACCACGCGCACCGAAATGGTGACGCCCGCGCGCCTGGCATCGCGCGCGTAAGCCAGCGCGATGCGTTCCTGATCGCGCGTGGTGACAAGGATTTCGAAGGCGAGCGGCTGGTGCGTTGTGACGCTGCGCAGGTCCGTGCGGTCAAGCTCATATCCTGCGTCCTTGAACAAAGCGAGCGCTGCCCCCAGCGTCTGCCGATCGCGTCCACTTCCGTCAGTGACGGGCAGGCGGTAGGTGCCGTCGAGAACGTCAGGCCGCACGCTCTGTTGAAATGGCGCGAGCAATTGCCGTTCGCGCGAATCTGCGTCGCGTTCGGCGGCCGAAAGTTCTGAGCCCGCGAAATAGCTCGGCGAGCGTCCATAAAGGCCGAAGAAGTAATTGCGGTTGATCCATTCGAAGTCGAACAGCAGGGTCAGCGCCTGCCGCACCCGGATATCCGCGAACATCGGCCGCCGCGTGTTGAACACCAGATATTCCGATGGCTGCGGCGTGCCGGTCTTGATCTCCTCGCGGATCACTTCCCCGCTGCGCGCGGCGGGAAAATCGTAACCTTCATGCCAGCGCAGCGGTTCGGTTTCGTTGCGGAAATCGTACAGTCCGCGCTTGAACGCTTCGAATGCGCCATTGGCCTCGCGGTAGAAATCGAGCCGCACTTCCCCAAAATTCCACAGCCCTTTGGCCGCCGGAACGTTCGCGCCCCAATAATCGGGATTGCGTGTGAGCGTCACGCTGGCGCTTGGCTTGACGTTCGTGACGCGATAGGGACCGGAGCCGAGCGGCGGGCTCATCGAGGTCTCTTCGAAAGTCGCTGTATCCACCGCGTGCTTGGCGAACACCGGCATCAGGCCGAGGATCAGCGGCAGTTCGCGATCCGGCGCGCCGCCGAAATCGAAGCGTACGGTGCGATCGCCGAGTGCCGCCGCCTTTGAAACCTTGGCGTAATAGAGGCGATGGTTGGGGCGGCCCTTGTCGCGCATCAGCGCCCAGGAAAATAGAACATCTTCGGCGCGAACGCTTTTTCCGTCGGAGAATTTTGCGCGCGGATTGAGATGGAAAGTCACATAGCTGCGCGCATCGTCGGTCTCGATGCTGTCCGCGAGCAGGCCGTAGAGCGTGAACGGCTCGTCATTGCCGCGTGCCATCAGGCTTTCAACGACATAGCCGCGGATCTGCTGGACACCGATGCCTTTGATCACAAAGGGGTTGAGCGTATCGAAAGTGCCGAGCACGCCCTGCACCAGCCGTCCGCCCTGGGGGGCATTCGGATTGGCATAAGGCATGTGGGTGAAGTCCGGTGGCAGCGCGGGCTTGCCGTGCATTGCAATCGCGAAGGCTGGCTCGGCCGAGGCGGGGGTGGAAAACCCCGGCGAAAAGCAGATTCCGATGCCTGCCGCGACGGCGGCCGCTAATATTTCCGGCAAAAGCCGAATCCTGCCCATTGCGGTCGTTCCGTCCGATTCGGCATTTCGCTGGCGCAAAACTTAACATGAGCCCGAATATCCGGGCGCAACGCAATGCAAATAACCACCGTTGGCATTGATCTTTTCGTCCGCCGCTGTATTGAAGGCGGGCAATTCGGAGGAGGGTTGCGGGGTCTGTCACGTATCCGCCGTATTTGGCTCCGAGACAGCCGCGCACCAGGCAGCGCCAGCACCCTTATTGCGGTGGCGGCGCCAGGTTCAGAAAGGGTTTTCTACAATGAATTTTCGTATCTTGGCCGCGCCGGCCTTGCCGCGCGGACGGGGATTCGCCGGTCATGCATCGGCGGCTTTGGCCGCTGCCGCTTTAACCATGACGGCTATTTCGCTCGCCGCTGCACAGACCCCGCCTCCAGCCGCGCCGAAGGCGGCTCCCAAGGCTGCTCCCGCGGCCGCAGCTCCGAAGGCCGCTCCGAAGGCTGGCGCACCGGCCGCGGCGCAGGCGCCCGCCGGTGCCGCGCCGGCTCAGCCCGAGCAGCAGGTTCAGTTGATCTATGGCCCATGGACCAAGTTCTGTCTGAAGGGGCAGGATGCCGGCGCCAAGCAGGTCTGCTTCACCGGCAAGGATGGACGTATTGAGTCGGGCCAGACCGTGATCGCGGCTGTCGTCATCGAGCCGGAAGGCGAGCCGAAGAAGGTGCTGCGCGTGACGCTGCCGCTCGGCATGCAGCTCGGCTACGGCACCCGCGCCATCGTCGACAACAACGCGCCTGCGCAAAGCCCATACGTGATCTGCTTCGCCAATGGCTGTATGTCGGACTATGAAGTGACGCCGGAACTGCTGGCCAGCATGAAGAAGGGCCAGAACCTCGTGATCCAAGCGATCAACTCGAACGGCGCGCCGCTGACGCTGCCGCTGCCGCTCGGGGCCGAGTTCGCTAAGGCCTATGACGGTCCGCCGACCGATCCGAAGGTGTTCGAGGAAAACCAGAAGAAGCTGCAGGAAGAATTGCAGAAGCGCGCCACCGAGGCCCGCCAGAAGCTGGAACAGACGCAGGGCGGCGCACCGAAGTAAGCAGGCCCTTTGTCGGCTAAAAAAAGAGCGCGCAGAGATGCGCGCTTTTTTATTGGAGCATGATCCGCAAATAGCGGGAACCGGTTTTCGGATCAGATCGCGCACAAACAAAAGGCCAAACTTAAGTCTGATCCAAAGCAGTTGAAACAGATTCTAATCGGAATACCCGACGGTGCCGCGCATGTTCGAGGCGGAATTCGCCGCTCAGTTCAGCGAAGGATTGCGCTGGCGATAACCGCCCGATTTGTCTTTCACGAAAATCTCGGCGACCTGCGAGTGGCGGATCGGCTCGCCGGAATCGTCGGGCAAGAGGTTCTGTTCCGAGACATAGGCGACGTATTCGGATTCTGAATTTTCGGCCAGCAGATGATAAAATGGCTGATCCTTGTGGGGGCGCATATCCTCAGGGATCGACAGCCACCATTCCTCGGTGTTGTTGAACTCCGGATCGATATCGTAGATCACGCCGCGGAACGAGAATATCCGGTGGCGGACGATCTGGCCGATCTGAAATTTGGCGGTGCGCGCTTTAATCATCTCTCGTCGAATAGACCAGGATTGTGGCCGATGCTAGAGGCAAACCGGGCAATCCTGAAGGTTGTTCGCGTCCAGGCGGACCTCCCGGTTCGCTACGCAACACCTGACGCACACCGATAGATAGCAAATCTTTCCATGATCGACGTCCTCAATCTGGCGCTACCCTATTTCGGCTTGATTTTCATTGGGTTCATTTGCGGCAAGCGAAAAGGCCTGCCGGAGTCCGGTCTCGCCTGGATGAATTTCTTTCTGCTGTATATCTCCTTGCCCGCGCTGTTCTTTAGAGTTCTTGCAAAAACCCCTTTCGAGCAACTGAACAACCTTCCGTTCATCGTGGCTACGACGCTTGGAACATCAAGCGCCTTTGCGCTGGCGCTATGCGCGGCGAGGCTGCTCGGCCGGTGCTCGTGGCGCGAAGCCTCGATGGCGGCGCTGGCGGGCGGCTACGGCAATATCGGCTACATGGGTCCCGGTCTTGCGCTGTCGCTGCTCGGCGCGAAAGCGGCCGTGCCCGTGGCGCTGATTTTCTGTTTCGACACGGTTTTCCTGTTTTCAATCGTGCCGCTGCTAATGGTGGTGACGGACGGAAAGAGCCGGCCGCTGCTGCCGACTATCGGCCGTATCGTCAAACATATTGTTCTGCATCCCTTGATCGCGGCATCCTACTGCGGCGCATTGGTTGCGGCGCTTCATTTGCAAACCCCGGTCGCGATCGACAGCATGTTGCAATTCCTGCAAAGCGCCGCAGCGCCGGTTGCTCTGTTCGCGCTCGGCGTCACCGTTGCGCTGCGTCCCTTCGCCGGCATTCCATGGGAAGTTCCGGGCGTTGTCGCGGTGAAGCTGCTGCTGCACCCGGTGATTGTATTCGGATTCCTGACGATGTTCGGACCGTTCCCTCCATATTGGTCGGCAACAGCGGTATTGCTGGCTTCGTTGCCGCCCGCGCTCAATGTGTTTCTGATCGCCCGCCAATACGACACCTGGATTGAGCAGGCGTCGGCGGCGGTACTGCTCGGCACCTTCGTGTCGGTTGTGACCGTGACCAGCGTGATGCTGTTGATCCGGAACGGCGCGATGGTATTTCCTTAAAGCGAACCGGCGTTGACTTGACCCGGAAGCGCCTCGCCGCGACGCCATGAGGGCGACAGCCCTTCGCGCATCGCCAGCCTGCGAATGGGGCCGACCGATCCGATCAGATTCATTCCCAGCGACCGCACTAACTGCACCGGCAAGAGTTCGCTCAGCAACGAGCGGTTGGCCATGTCGATGGCGAAGGAGCGACTGAAAATATCTGCATGCCGGGCGGCGACGTAGCGCGACAGATTTTGGTCCGAACCGATGTCCTCGGCCCGTTCGCGTGCACGGCTGACAATGCCGGCAAGATCGGCGGCATCGCGCAAACCCATGTTGAGGCCTTGGGCGCCAATTGGTGGAAAAGCGTGCGCGGCTTCGCCAACCAGCGCAATCCGTCTGGCGGCGAGTGCGCTCGGCGTCTCGATTGAAAGCGGGAACACGTGGCGGCCGGCTTGCGCACGCATGCGGCCGAGGATCGAGTGCAATTGCCTCTCGGCGGCTTCGCCCAGCTCTTCATCACCGAGCGCCGCAAGCCGTGCGGCCTCGCCGGGAGTCGTAACCCACACCACGCTCGACCGCTCGCCCGGCAGCGGTACGAACACGCAGGGGCCGTGCGGGGTGTGAAATTCGGTCGAGATGTTCAGGTGAGGGCGCGTATGGGTGAGGTTGAAGGTCAGTGCCGATTGCTCGAGCGCGCGGCGTTTGACCGAGATTCCGGCGGCTTCCCGGCACGGCGAATTCTTACCGTCGGCGCCGGCGACCAGGGCAGCGGACAAGGTCTGTCCATGGCTGGTACCGATTGTGACAGCGGAATCGCCCGGTATGATCTGCGCGGCCTCATCGTCATAGCGCGTCAGATTGCTAAGCGCGGCGGCACGCTCCTCCATCGCCGCCATCAGCGCGCGATTTTCGATGTTGAAACCGAAAGCCTCTGCGCCGATCTCGTCGGATGAAAACTTCACCTCTGGCGCGCGGATCAGCCGGCCGGTGTCGTCAATCAGCCGCATCACGCGCAGCGCTGCCCCCTGCGCCGCGCAGCGTCGCCACACATCGAGATTTTCGAGAAAACCTATCGATCCGCCAAGCAGCGCCGTGGTCCGGTTGTCGCCATAGGGCGCTTTGCGTGCGACAAGCGCCGTGGACGCACCGGTTTGCGCCACGGCGATGGCGGTCGCAAGGCCGGCGGGGCCGCCACC
>DASWQB010000397.1:0-5670 GCA_036398335.1 Afipia sp.
CCGGTCGCCGGACGCGACAGCATGCTCCTAAATCTGTCCGGGGCGCATGGTCCTTTTTTTACGAGAAATGTCGTTATCTTGACGGACACGTCAGGCCACACGGGACTCGGTGAGGTTCCTGGTGGTGAAAAGATTCGCAAAACAATCGAGGATGCACGTCCACTGATGATCGGCCAGCCGATCGGGCGGATGCATGGCGTGCTCAACGGTGTGCGAGCGGCATTTGGCGACAGGGATGCTGGTGGCCGCGGGTTTCAGACATTCGATCTGCGTACGACGATTCATGCCGTGACTGCGCTTGAGGCGGCGCTTTTCGATCTTCTGGGACAGCATCTTCAAGTGCCGGTTGCCGCATTGTTGGGTGAAGGACAGCAACGCAACGCGGTTGAAATGCTTGGCTACCTTTTTTACGTCGGTGATCGGACCAGAACGGACTTGCAATATGACAGCGGTCCCTCGGCCAAGGATGACTGGTTCAGGCTCCGGCATGAAGCGGCATTGACACCGGAGGCCATCGTTCGTCTCGGCGAGGCTGCGCATCAGCGCTATGGGTTCAAGGATTTCAAGTTGAAGGGCGGGGCTCTGGCCGGGGAAGATGAAATAGCCGCCGTCACCGCCTTAAAGAAACGATTTCCAGACGCGCGCATCACGCTCGATCCCAACGGGTCGTGGTCACTTGAAGAGGCCATTCGGCTCTGCAAAGGGCAGGGGCATATTCTCGCTTATGCCGAGGATCCTTGCGGGGCGGAGCAGGGATTTTCCGGACGCGAGATCATGGCTGAGTTTCGTCGCGCGACGGGGTTGCCGACGGCGACGAACATGGTTGCGACCGACTGGCGGCAGCTCGGCCATGCCATCAAGCTGCATTCGGTCGATATACCTCTGGCAGACCCGCACTTCTGGACGATGCAAGGGTCGGTGCGTGTCGCTCAACTCTGCCACGAGTGGGGCCTGACGTGGGGTTCTCATTCGAACAACCATTTCGACATCTCGCTGGCCATGTTTACCCATGTCGGCGCTGCAGCACCCGGCAACATCACTGCGCTCGATACGCACTGGATATGGCAGGACGGGCAGCGCCTGACCAAGGATCCGCTCAAGATCGAGGGCGGCATGATCAAGGTGCCCGAACGTTATGGACTTGGTATCGAGCCGGATATGGCCGAGATCGAGAAAGCCCACGAGCTTTACAAAAAGCACGGCCTTGGCGCGCGCGATGACGCCGCCGCGATGCAGTTCTTGATTCCGGATTGGAAATTCAATCCTAAAAAACCTTGCATGGTTCGGTAATTCAGCGGGAGTGATTTGGTGCGTGAAAATAGAATTCGATCAATCTGGAATGCGGGCGGCGCGGTCGTCAATGGCTGGCTTGCTATTCCCAGTTCATTCTCGGCGGAGGTCATGGCCCATCAGGGATGGGATTCCCTGACCGTGGATCTCCAGCATGGAGTTACCGACTACGCATCCGCGGTGGCCATGTTTACCGCGATCTCCACGACGGCCACCGTACCGATCGCCCGCGTCCCGTGGCTCGATCCCGGCATTGTCATGAAAGTGCTAGATGCGGGCGCATACGGCGTGATTTGCCCCATGGTGAACACCAAGGAGGACGCAGAGAAATTCGTTCATGCCTGTCGCTATGCGCCGGAAGGCGGGCGAAGCTTTGGGCCTATTCGCGCGCTGCTCTATGGAGGCGCTGACTATCCAACCATGGCGAACGAAACAATCGTGACGATTGCGATGGTCGAAACACGGCAGGCCTTGAACAATCTCGACGAGATTCTTTCCGTGAAAGGACTCGATGCCGTCTATATCGGCCCAGCCGATCTTTCATTGTCACTCGGTTGCGCGCCGGCTTTCGATGATGTGGACAAGCCCGTCGCGGAAGCGATCGACATGGTGCTCGCCAAGGCGAAAGAGCATGGCGTGATTCCCTGCATTCATAACGGCACCGCCGAATCTGCATTGAAACGCATAGAGCGCGGTTTTCGCCTCGTCACCGTCGGTTCCGACGCGCGCCTGATGGCCACGGGCGCACAACAGATCACGTCAAAGATGAAAAGCGGACTCAAAGCGCAGGCGGCGAAACCAACTTACTGACTTCATCGAAAAACAAAAAGATATCGAAGGAAACGCACTATGGAACTCGCCTCCGTTGTAAAGGTGGAATCGCTGGCCGCAACGCGAACCCGTTGGGGCATTCTTGCGATGCTCTTCATCGTCTCGACGGTCAATTACGCCGATCGCGCGACCCTTTCGATTGCTGGTACGGATTTGCGGGCCGCGTTCGGTCTGTCCGCAGTCCAGATGGGTTATATCTTCTCGGCCTTTGCATGGTCCTATGTTCTCGCTCAATTGCCGGGCGGATGGTTGCTCGACCGGCTCGGCTCCAAGACGACCTATTGCCTCAGTCTGACGCTATGGTCCCTGTTCACGATGCTTCAGGGCACGGTGGGCTTTCTTAGCGGCGGAGTGGTGGTGGCTGCGCTTTTTCTGCTGCGCTTTCTGGTCGGCGTCGCTGAAGCGCCGGCCTTCCCGGGGAACAGCAAAATCACATCCGCGTGGTTTCCGACCAGCGAGCGCGGTTTTGCCGCCGCTGTTTTCAATTCATCCCAGTATTTTGCCACAGCGTTGTTCGCGCCCATCATGGGCTGGATCGTCCATAATTTTGGCTGGCAGGCGGTGTTTTACGCGATGGGAGGGTTCGGCGTGATCCTCGCGATCCTATGGGGCCGCGTTATTTATAGTCCGCTGAACCATCCGCGCATCAATCAGGCCGAACTGGATTACATCAAGGACGGCGGTGCACTGGTGGATTTGGACAGCAAAACGTCCTCGTCTCAACCAAAGCAGGTCAATACTCTGGCCTGCATCTGGGAGCTTCTCGGCAACCGAATGCTGCTGAGTCTTTATATTTTCCAGTTCTGCGTCAATGTTCTGACGTACTTCTTCCTGACCTGGTTTCCCATCTATCTGGTCAACGATCGGCACATGACGATTCTGAAGGCGGGCTTCGTTGCGTCCTTGCCGGCGATCTGCGGATTCTTCGGCGGCGTTCTCGGTGGCTGGGTATCCGATCGGCTGCTGAAAGCAGGATGGTCGCCGACCGCCGCGCGCAAAACGCCCATCGTTGTCGGCATGCTGTTGGCCATGACGATGATCGGTTGCAACTATGTATCGTCCGACACGCTTGTCATTCTTCTGATGTCGCTGTCCTTCTTCGGCAAAGGTATCGGGTCGCTTGGCTGGGCGGTGGTGTCCGATACGTCTCCAAAGCAGGCCGGCGGACTTTCCGGTGGATTGTTCAACATGTTCGGTAACGCAGCGGGCATCGTCACACCGATCGTCATCGGCTACATCCTGGATACGACGGGGTCGTTTGCCTCAGCGCTGACCTTCGTGGGGCTGAGTGCCGCGGTCGCTCTTTTCTCAATGGTGGTGATGATGGGGCCCATTCGCCGCGTCGAATTGCGAACCTCTCTCACTTCCGCATCTGCATGATCTGTACGGTTGCGCGCCGCAAGGCCTTGCACAAGGAAATATCGGTGGCGTGAAGACACCGTCCGCGCCACCGTGACTTACGATCTGCCGGACGAACGGCAGACCGTCGTAACGTGCGTTATACCGGAAGCGAGATCGAATATTTGACCTGGCTGAGGGCAAAGCTCGACTCGATGGAGGCGATTCCATTGAGCCGCGTCAGCTTGGTTTTGAGAAACGTCTCATACGATGCCAGATCGGCGGCGACGACCCTCAGTAGATAATCGCGATTGCCGGTCATCAGATAGCATTCCAGCACCTCGCTCCATCCCGAGATCGCCTTGGCGAAGCGGTCGAGATCTTCTTCCTTCTGGCGCTCCAGTTTGATCGAGATGAAAACGCTGACGTGCAGGCCGAGCGACTTTTGATCGACCATCGCGCTGTAGCGCGTAATGACGCCGCCCTCCTCGAGCAGCTTTACCCGCCGATGACAGGGCGAGACCGAAAGTCCTACACGTGCGGCGAGATCGTGCATTGTGACGCGGCTGTCCTTTTGCAGGATCGCGAGAATTTTGCGGTCGATTGGATCGAGTTTGGGCATTGGAATGAGATCCATTTTTAAAGGAGTATGTTGGGATAATATCCTAATAATCTCATGTTTATTGCAACGCTTTGAGATTTTTCCTGAATTGATTGGGATTAGGATTTTGGCGAAATGCTAATTCGACAGGGCGCATCGTCATGGCACCGCAAAAAGATCGACTCGCTATCCTCGCCGAACTGGAGCGCCGCGTGCTGTGGCTGGCGTCGTGGACAATCCACCACGCAAATCATCTGCGCACTGCCGGGGAGGTGAAGGTCGGCGGTCATCAGGCCTCGTCCGCTTCTGTCGCGACCATCATGACCGCGCTATATTTCAACGCGCTGCGGCCGCAAGACCGCGTTGCGGTGAAGCCGCATTCCGGCCCGATCTTTCATGCCATCCAATATCTCGCCGGCAACCAGACGCTGGAGAAGCTGCAGAACTTCCGCGGCTTCAAGGGCGTGCAAAGCTATCCCTCACGCACCAAGGACAGCGACGACGTTGATTTTTCGACGGGCTCGGTCGGCCTCGGTGTCGCACAGACGCTGTTCTCTTCGCTGGTGCAGGATTACGTCAGCGCGCATGGCTGGATGAAGGGCCGCCCCGAGGGGCGGACCGTGGCGGTGGTCGGCGATGCCGAGATGGATGAAGGCAACATCTATGAGGCCCTGATCGAAGGCTGGAAACATGATCTGCGCAATTGCTGGTGGATTGTCGATTACAACCGCCAGTCGCTCGACGCGGTGATCCGGGAGGGGCTGTGGCAGAAGTTCGAACAGATGTTCGCCAATTTCGGCTGGGATGTGGTGATCCTCAAGCACGGCTCGTTGCAACAGCAGGCTTTCGCTGAGCCCGGCGGCGACGTGCTGCGCGACTGGATCGACCGCTGTCCCAATCAGCTTTACGCGGCGTTGACGTTTCAGGGCGGCGCGGCGTGGCGCAAGAAGCTGCACGATGAAATCGGCGATCAGGGGCCGGTGAGCGCGCTGATCGAGCGGCGCAGCGACGAGGAGTTGTCTGCTCTGATGAACAATCTCGGTGGCCACGATCTGCCGAGTCTTTTGAGGGCATTCGACGATGCCTCGAAGCACGACCGCCCGACCTGTTTCATTTGCTACACCATCAAGGGCTTCGGTCTTCCGCTCGCCGGGCACAAGGACAACCACGCAGGATTGATGACGCCCAAACAACTCGAAATCTTGCAGCGCAGCGCCGGAGTTCGCGCCGGACACGAATGGGACAAATGGGAAGGCGCGGCGATTTCAGGCGATGAGCTTGAAACCTTCGTAAAATCCGCGCCGTTCTTCGCCAGTGGCACGCGGCGCTTGTCCGACGCGCATATCGATGTGCCGAAGACGCTGAACGTTCCGCCGCATGGAGGCAAGCCGGTCTCGACCCAGATGGGCTTCGGGCAAATCCTCAATGAGATCGCGCGCGAGGAGACCGAATTCGCGGGTCGCATTGTCAGCACCTCGCCCGACGTCACCGTATCCACCAATCTTGGGCCATGGGTGAACCGGCGCGGATTGTTCGCGCGGGAAGAGCTGAGCGACACCTTCAAAGCTGAGCGCATTCCCTCGACCTACAACTGGACGTTCGGCCCGTCC
>DASWQB010000398.1:0-1750 GCA_036398335.1 Afipia sp.
CGTCAAGGTATTCGTCGAATAGGCCCACCCGTGCGATCGACGGCCCTGCCGCCCATTGCCGCGTCGTTCGCATCCGCCAGATACACTCCGCGATCCATATTCGAGGCTGGGCAAGGGAAAAAATTTCCCTTGTGAAATCGAAGGTGTAATAGGTGACCCAGCCATGCTGGATGATGGACAGGCCCAGATCGGTGTCCTCGCAGATCGTGTCGCCGGCCCAGCCGCCGGCCATATCCATCGCCGCGCGGCGGATCAGGCACATCGTGCCGTGCACGACGATGGCGTTGGCTTCGTTACGCTGGATCATGCCGATATCGAAGAAGCCGGCATATTCACCGTTCATGGCGTAGTGCATCAGCGACCGGTCGCCATCACGGTGATCTTGCGGCGCCTGAACCAATCCGACATGAGGATCGGCGAAAGCCGGCACCAAATCCTTCAGCCAGTTCGGGGTGACGGTATAGTCGGCGTCGATCACCCCGATGATCTCGGCGTCGGTCGCTGTGCGCGCCATCGCGATCTTCAGCGCCCCGGCCTTGAAGCCCTGCACTTTTTCCGCGTTGATGAAAATGAATCGTTCGCCGAGCGCGCGGCAATGATCCTGAATCGGTTGCCAGAATGTCGGGTCTGGCGTGTTGTTGATGATGACCACGCATTCGAAGTTGGGGTAATCGAGCCGTGCCACGGCGTCGAGGGTTTGCTTGAGCATCTCCGGCGGCTCGTAATAAGCCGGCACGTGGATCGACACTTTTGGCGCGTAGCCATCGGGTGCGGGCAGGGGCTTGTCGATCAGCCGCCGCGGCCGCTCGCCGAAGGCGACCGTGGCAACTTCTTCGATTCGCGCCATCGCAATCAAAATCAGCGGTACCAGCAAAATGACGCCGAGGGTGAGCGCCAGCGCGGAACCGAACACGAAATAATGCCCGTTCCAGTAAGCGAAAATGGTGGCGATCCATGCGCCGACAACGGCGGCGGCGGTGGTCAGCACCAGCGCCTGCTTGGCCGTCGGCCGGACCAGACGGAAAATCGGGAGCGACATCAGGATGCCGACCAGAATGGCGATGGTGGCGATCTTCCAGTAATCCTGATCGACAATGGGGCCGGTCCAGGAGAATTTCGGTTCACGCGCTGCGTTAAGAATGCCCCAATAAGGACCTACGCCACCTTCGAAAAACTTCCAGGGCTGATCGATGGATTCGACGATATTGTAGTCCATGCCCACGGCCTCGGCGCGGGCGACGAAATTTCGGAGGACCGCGGCCTGCTCGAACGGACCTGCGTCGGCCTGACGCAAATTGTAGCCCTGGCTCGGCCAGCCGAATTCAGCGACCACGACGCGCTTACCGGGGAAGGTGTCCCGCAGCAGGTTGTAGATGGACATGCCGTATTCGACAGCATGCCCGGCCGGAATGTTATTCCAGTACGGCAGGATATGCGCGGCAATGAAATCGACGCTCGAGGCAAGCTGCGGCTCGTCACGCCACATGCTCCAGATTTCGCCTGTGGTAACAGGAACATTGACCTGCCGCTTCACGCGCTGGATGTATTCGATGAGATCGTCGATCTTCAGATCGGCGCGATAGAGCGTTTCGTTGCCGACCACGACGCCGACGACGTTACTGTTTTGTTTGGCGAGATCGACGGCAGCAGCGATTTCGCGTTCGTTGCGATCGACGTTTTTATCAAGCCAAGCGCCGACCGTGACTTTCAGGCCGAATTCCGCTGCGATCGGTGGAACCAACTCGACACC
>DASWQB010000399.1:0-2626 GCA_036398335.1 Afipia sp.
TGATAGATACCGGTCAATTTGACCGTTTCAGGGTCATCGCGACCCAGCCTCTCGACAAGCGCCTGAATCGCCGTATCGAGATCGAAGATCAGGCTGCGAGCATGGGCATCGCGTATCATGCTCTGCAGCCAGAAGAAAGACGCAACCCTTATGCCGCGGGTGACTGGCGCCACCAGATGCAAACTAGAAGCAGGATAAAGAACCAGATGCCCCGCGGGCAGCTTGACCTCATGCGAGCCGTAATAATCCTCAACGGTCAGTTCGCCCCCATCGTATTCCTCGGGCTCCGACAGGAAAAGCGTCACCGATAGATCGGTGCGGATGCGCAGGCCGGTGAGATGATCCCCTCTCACCGCGTTGTCGACGTGGACGCCGAAATGATGGCCATCCGCCGCCGCATAGCGGTTGAACAGCGGCGGAAAGATTTGCAGCGGAATGGCGGCGGAAACGAACAGCAGGTTCGCCGTCAATGCGCTCACCACGCGCTGGCCCAACACGCGTGCGACCTCGCTGTTCGGCGGCAGTTGTTCGTTCCGCTTCACCAGCGCCGACTGCGCCCCGGCGGTCGAGCGGCCATCCTCCCAATCGGCGGCATCCATGATACGGCGGAAGTCGGCGACCTCGGCCTTGCTCAGCACATCGGGAATGCAGATCAACATATCTTTGCTCGTATTTATGCCCGGCTCTGAAATTTTCAGAGCCGGGCAACAAACTTATATCTACGTGTTCGGATGACCGAACGCGAATGGAACCTCTCTTAAAACTTCGCCGACGCCACGATATAGCCCACGCGTCCGGGTCCAAGCATCACGAACGGCGCCGCGCTCTGGTACAGCGTGTCATAATACAGCTTGTTGAAGATGTTGTTCACCGCCAGCTTGATGGTCAGGTTCTTGTCGACCTTGTGCTCGACGAACGCGTCGAAGCGCCAATAGTCCGGCAACGAGGTGCCCTGGTTCGCCGCCAGCAGCGTGCCGCCGTAAATCTTGGAGCGGTAAGTCGCCTGCCCGCCAATTTCCCAGTCCGGCAGGACCTGATATTTGGTGAGCACGTTGAACGACTGGTGCGCGATGTTGGCAAGTTGCAAACCGACATTCGTCGTGTAGCCCGCCGTGGTGGGAGGCGCGACGTTGGATTTGAGAATTTTTGATTCCATCAGCACGAGGCCGCCGAAGATACTCCATTTATCCGTGATCTTACCCGCGGCTTCGAGATCGATACCCTGCACGCGATAGGCAGCTCCTGCAAAAAGCTCCGGCAGCTTGGTGACCGGGTCCGTTCCGGCTTCGCGCGCGTTATCCTTTTCCGTGCGGAATAGCGCGCCCGTCAGAAGCAGGCGGCGGTCGAACAATTCCCATTTGGTGCCGACCTCGATGGACTTGTTGCGTTCGGCGCCGAACGCCTGCCCCGCGTTTTCGTAGGTCGTGGCGGGACCGCCATACGCGGCGCTGCTGGCATCAAGCTCCGAACCGATCGGATTGGAGGATGTCGCATAGGCTGCGTACACGCTCGCAATCGGCAGCGGCTTCACCACGAGGCCGACGTTCCAGTTCACCAGTCCCTGATCCGACGAGCTTCCGGTCAGCGGCGAGGTCGCATGATTGACGGACGAATATCCATAGTCGTCGTACCGCACGCCTCCATTCAGGATGATGAAGTCATTATAGTTCGCGGTCTCGATCAGATACACGCTCTTGGTATCGACAGTCGCGTTCAACGGTGTGCCGGCCAGCGTCGCGCCGCCGAACGGAGCGTTGGTGATGCTGCCCGGAGCGCCATAAGGATTGTTGTAAGGAACAAGCACCGCACCGCTGCTGCTTTGCAGGCCGCTCTGGGTCAAAGCTTCCGACGACAGACCGGCATATTTGTCGATCGAAACCTCTTCGCGCGAGAATTCTGTTCCGAGAATGGCGGTGTGCTTGACGCCTCCGGTGTCGAATTTGAATGTCGCATCGCTCTGGTTGGCGATCACGTCGGTGGTCTGATAGCGGCTCTGCGCGTTCAGCTGGACATACAGCGGATTGTTGACGTTCGGATTCGTCGCCGGCGGGAAGGTGGTCGCGTTCGGCGCTTCGGCAATGGTGCCGATGTAATTGGCGATCGACCTCTGGACTCGGAAACGATTGTTCAAAGTGAGATTCGCGCTGACGTCGAGTTCGGCTTGGACCGTGCCGATATCCTGCGTCGTCTTCTGAAAGTCGCGGTTGACGGCGCCGTACCAAGTTTCACGCGGCACGCCGCTTTCGGTCACGGGCCGATTGTTGATCCGGTCCCATGGCACGCCGAAATCAGGCGTGGCGTCCAGATAGGTGTGAATGTAATTGGCCAGCACCTTCACGTTGTCGGTCGGCGTCCACTTCACCGCCGCGAAGCCGCCGTAGCGGTCGTCGGTGGCGTAATCGCGCCCTGCGATGCCCGCGCCCTGCGCCAGACCGCCGAGGCGAACCGACAGCGTCGGGTTGATGACCTGGTTGACGTCCAACGTGATGCGCCGGGTCTTGTCGGTTCCGAGCGTGCCATCGGCATCGTAGAAGTTTCGATCGCCGGCCTGCTTGGTGACAATATTGATCGCGCCGCCCGCCGTGCCGCGCCCCGCATAGGTCGAGGCCGGGCCGCGCAGGATTTC
>DASWQB010000400.1:0-9490 GCA_036398335.1 Afipia sp.
TTGGCGATCTTGCTGAAATAATCGAAGGCACGCAGATCGTCGCGCGGCACCACGATGCCGTCGGCATACATGCGGCCGAGTTTCCACTGAGCGGCCGGATGTCCATCATCGGCGGCGTATTGCAAGGTGGACAGCGCGGTCGGCTGCGGAATGTCCGCCGGCGGCACGGGCTTTTGCATGAGGCCGCCACCCGGCGCGGCGACGACAGCAACATCCGCCGCGTCCTGGGAATCCTTGGTGCCGTCAAATGCGTAGATCGGCGTCATCGCGAAAATCGCGAGCGCAACCCACGCAAAACTGACGGCATGCCTAGATGTCCGCATAACATGCCTTCTCAGCCGCGCCGCCGGGATGAGTGACGGCGCCCTTGACCGCCGGTCCCACCTGCTGCGCATATTTCCACAACACGCCAGATCCCGCCCCGGTTTCACGCGGCTTCCATGACTTTTTGCGCTCGGCCAACTCCACGTCGGTCAGCTTGACATTGAGTGTGCCGCTGACCGCATCGAGTTCAATGATATCGCCGTCGCGAAGCAAACCGATCGGTCCACCAACCGCCGCTTCCGGACCGACATGGCCGACACAGAAGCCGCGGGTCGCACCCGAAAAGCGCCCGTCCGTGATGAGCGCGACCTTGCCGCCCATGCCCTGCCCGTACAACGCGGCGGTGGTGGCAAGCATCTCGCGCATGCCGGGGCCGCCTTTGGGTCCCTCGTAGCGGATGACGAGAACCTCGCCCTCCTTGTAGGTCCGCTTGTCCACCGCCTCGAACGCATCCTCTTCGCAATCGAAGCAGCGCGCGGGGCCGGTAAACTTGAGCTCGGACATTCCGGCGACCTTCACAATCGCGCCGTCCGGCGCGAGATTGCCTTTCAGACCCACGACCCCGCCGGTCGCGGTGATCGGCTTGTTGGCGGGCCGCACCACGTCCTGATGCGGATTCCATTTCACATTTGCCATGTTCTCGGCGATCGTGCGCCCGGTGACCGTCAGGCAGTCGCCGTGCAAAAAGCCGTTGTCCAGCAGCGTCTTCATCAGAAGCGGTATGCCACCTGCTTCGAACATATCTTTGGCGACATAACGGCCACCCGGCTTCAAATCCGCGACATAAGGCGTCTTTTTGAAGATTTCGGCGACGTCGAACAGGTCGAATTCGATTCCGCACTCGTGCGCGATCGCAGGCAAATGCAGAGCGGCATTGGTCGAGCCGCCCGAGGCAGCAACCACCGCCGCGGCATTCTCCAATGACTTGCGGGTGACGATGTCACGCGGGCGAATGTTGGAGCGGATCAGCTCCATCACCTTTTCGCCCGCTGCCGTGCAGAATGCATCGCGGATCTCGTAAGGCGCAGGCGCGCCGGCCGAGTAAGGCAGAGCAAGACCAATGGCTTCGGAGACGGTAGCCATGGTGTTGGCGGTGAATTGTGCGCCGCACGCGCCGGCGGACGGACACGCGACGCGCTCGATTTCGTCGAGGTCTTCATCGGACATCTCGCCGACGGAATGCTTGCCGACCGCTTCGAACATGTCCTGCACGGTGACCTGCTGGCCGCGAAAATTGCCGGGCAATATCGAGCCGCCATAGATGAAAACCGACGGCACGTTGAGGCGGCACATCGCCATCATCATGCCCGGCAACGACTTGTCGCAGCCGGCCAGACCGATCAGCGCATCGTAAGAATGGCCGCGAACGGTCAATTCCACTGAGTCTGCAATGGTTTCGCGGGACGGCAGCGACGAGCGCATGCCCTCATGGCCCATCGCGATGCCGTCGGTGACGGTGATGGTGCAGAACTCGCGCGGGGTGCCGCCGGCTGCGGCGACGCCCTTCTTGGCGGCCTGCGCTTGGCGCATCAGCGAGATATTACAGGGCGCGGCCTCGTTCCAGCAGGAGGCAACCCCAACGAAAGGCTGGTGAATTTGCTCCGTGGAGAGGCCCATCGCGTAGAGGTAGGAGCGATGCGGCGCGCGCGTCGGACCTTCCGTCACGTGACGGCTCGGAAGTCTCGACTTGATATTGGTCTTGGCGTCCATCTTGGTCCCTTGCCCCCTGCTCGTGAATTCTCGAAAAGCCCTTCGAAATAGGCGGTTTTTCGCGTGTTCACGTGCAAGACGCGGCATCTACGCTACATGAACAAGATTTCATGGAGGCGTGTGGCCAAATCGCGGCGCACGCAAGGGGGACCTGCGGCAAGGGTTAAATGTTCAAGAACTGTGGCGAACGCGCAACATTCGTTGCTGCACGGCAACCATGCGGCGCTGGTGCGGCGAGCACAAGGCAGCCTGCTCACTCACCCCGCTGCGCCCAAAACGTGCTGATGAAAACCGGATGAACCACGGATTAAACCGGCGTGAACTGTCATGTCCGACAGGACATCACCTTCGTCGTTAAAATGACGGAGCAACAGAGGCGTCACGCGCACATAGCGAAGCGCTTAACGGAGTGGGAAGAGTCCTTCACCTGGCAGCACATGGATATGCCGACTGAAGGGCATCCATGGTAAGTTTGGCGGCCGACATATTTCGCAGCGCAGGATTTGATTTCAGATAACCGCAAACAACATCGCGAACGCGCACGGGATCCACAGACTGGTTCAAGCAGAACGAACGCATTTCCTTGAGAATGCCTTTCGTCAAATCAGACGGTACCGGGCTGGTATTCACGGAATATTGCAAAGTTTTTGAAAGCAAAGCCGCTTTGTCATTCGTCGCGGTGTCGATGACACCGGAAATGAAATAATTGATCGAGGTCTTATCGTCCGCTTCGCATTCCTTATACGCGCGATTGCCATCAACAATCTGGGCAAGGCCCGGACTTGCGATCAACGCAAAGGCGAGCAAGAACACGAACACAAACACGATCCGCAAAACCTCACTCCCTACTACATATTCAGCACGCGCCCGTAAGCATCGAGCACTGCTTCCTTCATCGTCTCCGAAATCGTCGGATGCGGGAAGATGGTGTGGAAGAGTTCCTCTTCCGTGGTCTCCAGATTCATCGCGACCACGAATCCCTGAATCAGTTCGGTGACTTCCGAGCCGACCATGTGCGCGCCGAGAAGCTGGCCTGTCTTCTTGTCGAAGATCACCTTCACCATGCCCTGATCTTCACCCTGCGCGATCGCCTTGCCGTTGCCGACAAAAGGAAAACGCCCCACACGGATGTCCTTGCCTGCCTCTTTCGCCTTGGCTTCGGTCAAACCGACCGATGCGATCTGCGGATGGCAGTATGTGCAGCCCGGGATAAGCAGCTTGTCCATCGGATGCGGATGAAGTCCCTTGATGGCTTCGACGCAGATCACGCCTTCATGCTCGGCCTTGTGCGCCAGCATCGGCGGGCCGGCGACATCGCCGATGGCGTAGATGCCCTGCACGTTGGTCTTGCCGACGCCGTCGATGACGATGCAGCCGCGCTCGGTTTTCACGCCGAGTTTTTCAAGACCGAAGCCTTCGATATTGCCGACCACGCCGACAGCGGAGATCACGCGGTCCACTTCCAGCGTGACCGGCTTGCCCTTGCCGTCGTCGATCGTGGCGACAACGCTGTCGCTCTTCTTCTCAAGTTTGGTAACTTTGGTATTGGCGAGAATCTTGATGCCCTGTTTCTCGAACTGCTTACGCGCGAAACCGGCGATCTCGGCATCCTCGACGGGCAGAATCTGCGGCAGCACTTCGACCACCGTCACCTCCGCGCCCATGGTGCGGTAGAACGAGGCGAATTCGATGCCGATGGCGCCGGAGCCGACGACAAGAAGCGACTTCGGCATCTTGTCGGGCACCATCGCCTCGAAATAGGTCCACACCAGTTTCTTGTCGGGCTCGAGGCCCGGCAGCACGCGCGGGCGCGCGCCGGTGGCGACGATGATGTGCTTGGCGGTATAGCTGCCCTCGCCCTGCGCGCCCTTCGGCGCTTCGGCCTGCGATTTCTTCACCGTGAATTTGCCGCCGCCGTCCAGCGTCGCCTCGCCCCAGATGATGGTGATCTTGTTTTTCTTCATCAGGAATTCGACGCCGCCATTGAGGCGCTTGACCACGCCGCGCGAACGCTCGACCACGGCCTTGGGATCGAACGAGATATTGTCCGCCGACAACCCGTAATCCTTGGCGTGCTTCATGTAGTGGTAGATTTCCGCCGAGCGCAGCAGCGCCTTGGTCGGAATGCAGCCCCAATTGTTGCAGATGCCGCCGAGATAGGCCTTCTCGACAATGGCGGTCTTGAACCCGAGCTGGGCGGCGCGGATGGCGGTGACATAGCCGCCGGGGCCGGATCCGATCACGACAACATCGAAGGACGATTCAGCCACAGGCGTCTCCCACAACCAGAAAATCAAGCTGCCTCCGTGTCCCATAAGGGCGGGACGCAATCAAGCCGCGCGTCATCAAGAGGCACGTACAAACCTTGTTGAATTGCGCGGGTTTCTGAAATCTAATTGCGCCACGCAATGAGCGTCTTGAAGGACATGGCCATGAACATAAATACGAGCCGCCGCCTTGGTGCTGCGGTTTTTTGTGCACTCGCAGCATTGGTCTCCACGCGCGCCGTGGCTGCGGATGTCAAGGTGTTCTCGACGATTGCCGTGCAAGGCGCGCTCGAAGCGGTGGCGCCGAAATACGAAAAGCAGAGCGGCGATACGCTCAGCATCACATGGGGAACAGCGGCGGCCCTCGCCAAGCGGGTGCAATCCGGTGAAACAGCGGACGTGCTCATCCTGACGCCATCGCTGCTCGAAACCCTCGTCAAGGAGGACAAGGCCGCGCCCGGCGTCACGGAGGTAGCCTCGTCCGGCGTCGCGCTGGTGGTGAAGAGCGGCACACGCAAGCCCGATATCTCCACACCGGCTGCATTCAAACAGGCTCTGCTGAATGCCAAATCCATCGCCTATTCCGATCCGGCGGCGGGCGGCGCGAGCGGCGTCTATGTCGCCAAACTGCTCGACCGGCTGGGTATCGCCGCCGCCGTCAAGGATAAGACCAAACATCCTCCGGCCGGAGGCAACGCCGCCGTGCTGGTGGCGAGTGGCGATGCCGAACTCGCGATCCAGCAAACGCCGGAAGTGATGTCTGCGCAGGGCGTCGATATCGTCGGCATCCTGCCGGGCGATCTGAACAACGTCACGATGTTCGCGGCGGGATTCGGCAAGACCACCCAGCAGAAAGCAGCCGCCGAAGCGTTCATCAAATTCCTGAAGACGCCCGAGGCGGCGAACGTGTTCAAGATGCGCGGGCTGGACCCGGCGTGATTTTTTGATGTCGCCCCCGCGAAAGCGGGACCCGCACGAGCCGATCCTTCGGTTTGCAATCGACAGCACCGCGCGCGTTGAGCGATGGCTCTCTGCCTTCGCGGGGACGACGCTGCGGCTTGTGGCGCCGTTCATCATCCGCAATGTGCTACATGATGGCGAGAACCGACAAACGGAGCCGATATGAGTCTTGAAGGATGGAAGACGGACGACAAAGGGCAGATCACGGTCAATCCGCTGGCCAGTTTCGAATTGATGATCGCCGCGCAGAGCGCGGTCGGCGTCAGGCTGGATTATCTCAACCCCGGAGACCTGATGGCGGCCCCAAGCGGCATCATGCAAATCGCGTTGACGCCGCGGCAGGCACAGCAACTTGGGCAAGCGCTGCTGGATGCGGCGGGGCAGATCACGCAGGTGCCGAGGGGGAAGCCATCTTAGCAACAGCCCGGTGGCGGACGATCCACCATTGAACGGCAACGACGATCCAGGCCGGAACAAGTAACTCCGTGCAGGCCTGCATGTCCGCCGCGCCCGGCAATGTCCACCCGCTGGTTGCCGCACCAAACAGCAGCATCGCCAGCACGCAGAGCGTTGCGATGCCAGCAATGGCGAAAGCCGCCCTGTCGAGTGACACCGGCTTTCCGCTGACAGCAAACACGATCGCAAAGATGGCGATACTGACGAAGGCAAGAATGATGAGGATCGCCATCACGGCGATGAACTCTTCCCTCGCCCTGAAATAAACCGCCAGTTGCTGGGCGACAGTCTGCGACAGAAGCAGCGAAAGCAACAGCGCGAAAGTGAACGATCCGAAGGTTCGCATCGCTTGCGCGCCGCGCTGCCTCACACCACCAGCATCACCGGATTTTCGATCAACTGGCGAAACGCGCTGAGCAACTGCGCGCCGAGCGCGCCATCCATCGCGCGGTGATCGCAGGTCAGCGTCACGGTCATGATCTCGGCGATCTCGATCTTGCCGCCGCGCACGACCGGGCGCTGCTCGCCGACGCCGACCGCGAGGATGCTGGTCTGCGGCGGGTTGATGACGGCGGTGAACTGCTTCATGCCGAACATGCCGAGGTTGGATACCGCCGTCGAGCCGCCCTGATACTCCTCGGGCTTGAGCTTGCGCGCCTTGGCGCGCGAGGCGAGGTCCTTCATGTCGGCGGAAATCTGCGACACCGATTTGATATGCGCGTTGCGGATAATCGGCGTGATGAGCCCGGTCGGGATCGACACCGCGACCGACACGTCCGACACTTTGTGGCGCAGCATCGCCTCGTCGGTCCATGTCACATTGGCATCCGGAACGCGCTGCAGCGCCATCGCCAAGGCCTTGATGACGAAATCATTGACCGACAGCTTGTAGGCGGGCTTGCCGTCCTTGTCCTTCGGCGCGAGCGCGTTGATCTCCTCGCGCGCGGTGACGAGCTTGCCGATATCGCAATCGGCGGTGAGATAATATTGCGGAATGTCGCGATCCGACGCCGTCAGGCGCTGCGCGATGACCTTGCGCATCTGGTCGTGCGGCACCGCCTCGTAATTCTCGTCCTTGAACAGCGCGCGGATCTGCTTGTCGCTCGGTCCGACGGCCACTGGCGCGGCGGCAGCGGCAGCCGCGGCGGGTTTCAGGCCCTTGCCCGATTTGGCCTCATCGATGTCGCGCGCGACGACGCGGCCATGCGGGCCCGACCCATTGACGCGCGACAGATCGATGCCCGCTTCTTTGGCGAGGCGCTTGGCGAGCGGCGAGGCAAAGGTACGCGCACCGTTGGCGGACGATGCGGCAGGCGCAGGCTGAACTTGCGGCGCGGGCGCGGCAGCGGCAGGCGTCGGCGCGGGCGATGGAGCGGCAGCAGCAGGCGGCGCGGCGGAAGCCGCGGGCTTTGCGGCAGGCGCTTCGGCGGGCTTGGCAGCCGGTGCCGATGCAGCCCCTGCTCCCGCCGCTTTCACGTCCTCGCCATCGGCGGCAAGCACCGCGATGATATTGTTCACCGGCACGTCGGCGGTGCCTTCGGGCACCAGGATTTTCGCGAGGGTACCTTCATCGACGGCTTCGACTTCCATCGTCGCCTTGTCGGTTTCGATCTCGGCGATGACGTCGCCGGACTTGACCTTGTCGCCCTCTTTCTTGAGCCACTTGGCCAGGTTGCCCTTCTCCATCGTTGGCGAGAGCGCGGGCATCAGAATGTTGATCGGCATGACCGGAGACCCTGCTTAGCGATAGGAGACGGCTTTGGCGGCTTCCACCACCTCGGCGACGCTCGGCAATGCGAGCTTTTCGAGATTGGCGGCGTAAGGCATCGGCACGTCCTTGCCCGACACGCGCGCGACCGGGGCGTCGAGATAATCGAACGCATGCTCCATCAGCCGCGCCGAAATCTCCGCGCCGACGCCGTTCTGCTGCCAGCCCTCTTCCACCACGACACAGCGTCCGGTTTTCTTCACCGACGCGACGAGCGTTTCGGTGTCCAGCGGACGCAACGTGCGCAGGTCAATGACCTCCGCCTCGATGCCCTCTTTCGCCAGCTCATCCGCGGCTTTCAGCGCGTAGGTCATGGCATGCGACCACGCGATCAGCGTGACATGGCCGCCGGCACGCGCGATGCGCGCCTTGCCGATCGGCAAAACGAAGTCATCGAGCTTCGGCACCTCGCCGGTGTGACCGTACAGAATTTCATTTTCGAGGAAGATGACAGGATTGGGATCGCGGATCGCGGCCTTCAAAAGACCCTTGGCGTCGGCGGCGCTGTAGGGCGCGATGACCTTGAGGCCGGGAATCTGAGAGTACCAGGACGAATAATCCTGGCTGTGCTGCGCGGCGACGCGCGCGGCCGCGCCGTTCGGTCCACGGAACACAATCGAGCAGCCCATCTGGCCGCCCGACATATACAGCGTCTTGGCGGCGGAGTTGATGATCTGGTCCATCGCCTGCATGGCGAAATTCCAGGTCATGAACTCGACGATGGGCTTGAGGCCCGCCATCGCAGCTCCGATGCCGACACCGGCGAAACCATGCTCGGTGATCGGGGTGTCGATGACGCGCTTGTCACCGAACTCCTGCAAAATGCCCTGCGTGATTTTGTAAGCGCCCTGATATTCGGCGACCTCCTCGCCCATGATGAACACGTCGGGATCGCGGCGCATTTCCTCGGCGATGGCGTCACGCAGCGCGTCGCGGACGGTCTGGGTGACAAATTCGGTGCCGGCTGGAATATCGGGATCGGCTGCGGCGGTGACGGCGGGAGCCTGCGGCGCGGCGGGCGCGTCCGATTTCGGCGCGGGCGCTTCGGCCTTTGCCTCGGCGGGTGGCGCGGACTCGGCGGCCTTCTGCGCGGGCGCAGGCGCGGCGGCTTTGCCAAGATCGGCGGCGGTTTCACCATCGCCGAGGATGGTGGCGATCGGCGTGTTCACCGCGACGTCGGCGGTGCCTTCGGGCACGAGAATCTTGCCGAGCGTGCCTTCGTCGGTCGCCTCGACTTCCATCGTGGCTTTGTCGGTTTCGATTTCGGCGATAACGTCGCCGGACTTGATGGTCTCGCCTTCTTTTTTCAGCCACTTGGCAAGGTTGCCCTTTTCCATGGTGGGCGAAAGCGCAGGCATCAGAACTTGAATCGGCATGTGAGTTGCTCGTGTGTTGCGCGCGCTTAGCGGTAAATGTCGGTGTAAAGCTCGGCGATTTCCGGCTCGGGCTCGTGCTGGGCGAAATCGGCGGCGGCGTTGACGATGTCACGCACCTCGGCATCGATCGCCTTCAGATCGGCCTCGCTGACTTTCAGCTCAAGCAGGCGGCTGCGCACCTGCTCGATCGGGTCCTGATCGTGACGGACCTTCTCGACCTCCTCGCGCGTGCGGTACTTCGCCGGATCGGACATCGAGTGGCCGCGATAGCGATAGGTCTGCATTTCGAGGATGTAAGGTCCGTTGCCCTCGCGGCACCACTGCACCGCCTTGTCGGCGGCGGCCTTCACCGCGCGCACGTCCATGCCGTCGACCTGTTCGCCCGGAATGTTGAAGGACAGTCCGCGCTTGGAGAAATCGGTCTGCGCGGAGGAGTGCGAGACCGAGGTTCCCATGGCGTAGCGGTTGTTCTCGATCACGTAGATGACCGGCAGCTTCCACAGCTCGGCCATATTGAAGCTCTCATAGACCTGGCCCTGATTGGCCTCGCCGTCGCCGAAATACGCGACGCTGACATGATCGTTTCCGCGATAGCGGTTGGCGAAAGCCAGCCCGGTGCCGAGTGGCAC
>DASWQB010000401.1:0-1976 GCA_036398335.1 Afipia sp.
TTCACGCCGATAATTGATCCTTATACCTCCACTCTCTTCATTCACTGCAAGCTTCCAGCAAGGGTTTCGGAGTCACATTGCCCCTGCGCGGACAGGCTCATCCGCCGGCAGTGATAAAAGGGACGAACAGAATGGCCGTACTTGTCACCGGAGGCGCGGGTTATATCGGCAGTCACACAGTGCTGGCGCTGACGGAAGCCGGCGAAAACGTGGTGGTGATCGACAATCTGTCGACCGGCTTCTCATCCGCGCTGCCCGAAGGCGTGCCGCTGTTCATCGGCGATGCGGGCGACGAAAATCTCGTCGAGGGCGTGATTGCCGCCAACAATGTCACCTCCATCATCCATTTCGCGGGCTCGGTGGTGGTGCCGGATTCGATGCGCGATCCCTTGGCCTATTACCGCAACAACACCATGACCACGCGCAACCTGCTCAATGCCGCGGTCAAGTGCCGCGTCAACAAGTTCATCTTCTCGTCCACCGCTGCGGTCTATGGCAATCCCGACCAGATGCCGGTGAGCGAAACCGCGCCGACGCGCCCGCTGTCGCCCTACGGCTTCTCGAAGCTGATGAGCGAGATCATGCTGCATGACGTGGCGAGCGCTTACGGAATGAACTATGTGGTGCTGCGATATTTCAACGTCGCCGGCGCCGACCCGCAGGCGCGCATCGGGTTGCAGACGCCGGGCGCGACGCATCTCTTAAAAATCGCGGTCGAAGCCGCCACCGGCCAGCGCGCCAAGATCGACGTGTTCGGCGGCGATTATCCGACGCAGGACGGCAGCGCCATCCGCGACTTTATCCATGTCAGCGATCTGGCGCAGGCCGACCGCGCCGCGCTCGATTATCTCGAGCATGGCGGCGCATCGGTGACGCTGAATTGCGGCTACGGACGCGGCTATTCTGTGCTGGAGACCATCGAGGCGGTGCGCCGCGTGTCCGGCCGCAATTTCGCGGTTCAGGTCACCGCGCGCAGGCCGGGCGACATCATGACCATGATCGCCGATACCTCGCGGATCGGCGCGACGCTCGACTGGACGCCGCAATACGACAATCTCAACGCCATTGCCGCGCACGCGCTGGCCTGGGAAGAAAAACTGCTTGGTGAGCAGCAGAGCGTGGAGCGGCAGGCGGTGTCGGCTTAAACATCCCTTCAATAGGCGAACCTTTAGGACGTCATTGCCGGGCATAGCCCGTCGAAGACGGGCGTGAACGCCCTTTTGACCCGGCAATCCATCCTTTTCAAGAAGATGGATGCCCAGATCAAGTCCGGGCATGACGAAGGAATCCAGCAATCGACGCCGGACAATTTGATCGCATCCGGCTTGAAATGCCGCTCGGGAGCGGGCATGGAACGTGGGCTTTTAACACGTACTCCTGCCCCGGATTTTCCCATGACCGCCTCCGATTCCTTCGTCATCCCCGCTCTGTCGCAACCTTCGCTGCCGGTCGCGGGCACGTCGAAAACATTTCCGGTGCGGCGCATCTGGTGCGTCGGGCGCAACTATCTCGAACACATCCGCGAACTCGGCAATGACGAGCGCCAGCCGCCGTTCTTTTTCGCCAAGCACGCCGACATGATCGTGCATGACGGCGCGGTCATCCCCTATCCCGGCTTGACACAGAATTTCCAGCACGAAGTCGAGATGATCGTCGCGCTGAAATCCGGCGGCGCGAACATTCCGGCCGACAAGGCGCTGGATCATGTTTATGGCTACGGCGTCAGCATCGACCTGACCCGGCGCGATCTGCAAACAGCTTCGCGCAAGAAGGAGCAGCCCTGGGAAATCGGCAAGTCGTTCGATAATTCCGCACCCTGCGGCGCGCTGCACCCGGCCTCCGAAATCGGCCATCCGGCCAAGGGCAAGATCTGGCTGTCGGTGAACGGGACGGAGCGCCAGAAGGGCGATCTGTCGGAAATGATCTGGAACGTGCCGGAAATCATCGCGAAACTGTCGCTTCAGGTGACGCTCGGC
>DASWQB010000402.1:0-1960 GCA_036398335.1 Afipia sp.
TTCTCGACATCCTCGGACGGAATTCCCTCGCCTTCATAGAGCACCTGAAGGCAGACGAATTTTCCGTCGCGCCAGCCCTGCACCTTGATGGCGGATCCCGCTGGCGCATATTTCGCGGCGTTGTCCAAAAGATTGAACAGCACCTGCTCGAACAGCACGGCATCGAGCTCCAGCATCGGCAGGTTCGGCTCGAGCACCAGTTCGAGCGAATGGTCGCTCAATATTTTCGCCGCCCGCCGCACCGCGCTACCGACAATTTCACCTAAATCATGCGGCGCCGCGTTCGGTACGATCGCACCCGACTCCAGTTTTGTCATGTCCAGGAGATTGGCGATGAACCTGTTCAGCCGTTCAGATTCGTCAATCACGGTCGCAAGCAGATCGAATTTTTCGGCATCGCCCAGACGACTGGACAGATCGCGCAAGGTGGTTGCCGCCCCCAGCACTGACGACAGCGGCGTTTTCAGATCGTGCGAGATCGAAGTCAGAAGCGCCGAACGCAGCCTGTCGGTTTCCATGGTGCGTTTAACCTGATCGATGTCCTCGACCAGCTTCACCCGTTCGATCGCGAGCGCGGCCTGATCCATCAATGCATCGAGCAGCCGCCGCTGATCGGGATCGAGGATCGGCCCGGTTCTGTCATTGTCGATGCCGACCACGCCGATAGGTCCCCGCCCGGTCCGCATCGGCAGAAAGAGACGTTTCGCACCGGGAAGCGTTTCCGAACTGCGTCCTGCCGGGCGATCATTGCTCCACGCCCAGTTGGCCGCGGCGAGATCGGCCTGGTCGAGTTCGTCCTCTGGCGGATAGCCGGCCTTCACGGCAATGAGCCCGCGTTCGGGCAACAGCAGCACCACGCGCACTTTCAGCATCAGCGCGGTCTGATAGGCTGTCGCCCACAGAACATCGTCCAGCGTCGCGGTGCCGGCAAGCTTGCGGCTGAACGAGTACAGGTATTCGGTCGTGCGGGCCCGGCTTGTCGCCGTGACGGCTTGCGACCTCACGCGAGCGGCGACATTCGACACGATAAAGGCCAGCAGCATGAAAAAGAAAAATGCCGCGATGTTCGTCGGATCTGCGATTGTGAAAGTGTAAGTCGGCGGCAGGAAGAAAAAGTTGTAGCAAAGCGAAGCCGCGATACTTGCCAGCAGCGACGGCAACAGACCGTACCGCACCGCCGCGCCGATCACCGCCGTCAAGAACACCAGATCGACGTTCTCGATGCCGAACAAAGGCCGGATGATCTGACCGACGCCAAGCGCCACCGCCACAAAGCCGAGCGACATGGCGTAGTGAAGCAGGTTGAACGATGTCGGCCGCTCGGCCGGACGTATCGTCCTGCCCTCGACCTTCCCCTGCTCGAGTTCATCACCGGCAATGACATGGACGCTGATGTTGCCAGAGCGGCGCACCAGATCATGCACCACTGAGCCGCGCGCCAGTTCGAACCACCACGCCCGTGTCGACTTGCCGACCACGATATGAGTAACGTTATTCGCGCGGGCGAAATCAAGAATGTCTTCCGCGATCCGCCGCTCCACATTCGGGATCGACAACGCCTCGGCGCCGAGCGTCTCCGCAAGCCGCAGCGTATCGGCGAGACGATCGCGCTCGGCATCGTTCAATTGAAGGCTGCGGCGGGTCTCGATCGAGATCGCCGTCCAGGGCGCGTGGAGCCGGTCCGCGAGGCGCTTTGTATAGCGCACCAGCCCGGCCGCGCGCGGGTCCTCGCTCACGCAAACCAGAATGCGCTCGCCCGCCGCCCACGGCCCTGAGATCGCGTTCGCCTGCATGTGAGTCAGTAATTGCTCATCGACGCGCTCGGCGGTCCGGCGCAGCGCAAGCTCGCGCAGCGCGGTGAGATTGCCCGGCGAGAAATAATGCTGAAGAGCACGCTCGGCCTGCCTTGGAACGTAAACCTTTCCCTCGCGCAGGCGCTGAATCAGATCGTCGGGCGTAA